>JANMVA010000158.1:0-4918 GCA_031392195.1 Saprospiraceae bacterium
GCCTGCATGACATTTCCGTCGACGCGAACGGAGATTTCGGTGGACGTATATTTTTCGATCATCGATGAGGGATAACCCGGACGGATATCGACCATCGTTTTGGCTATGCTGAGTTTTTCCTTTGATACGCCGCTTGTGGACCTGGAGCGAATTTCATAGCGGAGGTCCTGGGAGATGCCAAGGCTAAAAAAGAAAAGCAGAAGAAGAGTTGTTATGGTTTTCATGTTATTGAAGTTGTTGAAATGCAGTGTCAAAATAAAAGGACTTTTCACCCGGGAGGTGTTATGGACATGTTATCTCTTTTCTACCCGTAGGTTGAGCATGTAGCGATGATAAATTGAGCAAACAAATATGTTCATAGTGAAAATGCAAAAATTCCCCAGTATTTCCAATCAATCAACATTTGCAATTACTGCTGAAGCAACGAAAATGATCCTAACCAATCCTAATAGATCCGCGTTCTATATGCCTTGTGAGCAAGTATTGTGAGCAATTATAGTGAGCAGGTGTAATGAGTAAGTCCGGAACACGATGAAAGTTCTCACGTCTCTCACGTTCTCACGTGCCTAAACACTATTCATTTTTCCTCAATGATTTTTATATCCGTCACCTTAAATAAATTGGTACCGGTGATGATGTATCCTTCTATCCTGACTTTTTCATCTTCAAGCTTTAATAGTTCCGGATCAGGATGAAACGTGGTAGACTTAGGACTTTTCAGAATATATTCCTTCTTTCGATAGATCACAAATAACTCAGTGCGGGGCGTCTTAGCACGGAGACCAACAATTCTCTTTTTAAGTTTTCCCCGAATGATCATATTCTTTATTTACTGACGAGAT
Organism: Saprospiraceae bacterium; assembly: GCA_031392195.1. GTDB lineage: Bacteria > Bacteroidota > Bacteroidia > Chitinophagales > Saprospiraceae > Opimibacter. The sequence continues at coordinate 843 of JANMVA010000158.1, forward strand.
ATTTGGTTTTCATGCTTTGACCGGGGATCTGGGTGATAAATAAGACCCTGTATTCGTTATTCTTCTTCCCGTCCATTTTTGTTTCCTTCTTTTTAAAAACAACATGTTGGGTAAACGTTTTCGATTTGGGTTTCTTTTCACTTGCTGTCAATGATTTCCTTCCTTTTCCTGCAATACTTTGTAAAGTTAGTCCGGGTATTGTAGTCGTGACCTGAATCGTTTGAACTCTAGAACCTTCCATATCAAAATCCACCAGCATGTCGCATACTTTGGGAGGAGTAGATTTTACAGACTTGGCGATCTTCTTCGTTTTCATATGAGGCACGATGATCTGGTTGGCTCGTTTAGCTGCACCTAGTCTTCTGGCCTTGATCCCTTGTGGAAGCCCTGCTGCTTCCTGTACTTTCTTTTTGACATAATGGATGGAAGGGTCACCCAGCAGATAAAACTGGATAAGGGTTTTATAGCTCATCAGGATATCTAATCCTTCTTCGTTTGAGAAAACGTCACGCTTGAAATCAATCCTGGATTGTTGTAAGGCGGCTCCGGTCGATCTGCCGTTTAAGACATACTTAAGGAATGATTTAGTGATGATATCAGCATCATAAGGCGATTCATCTGTGTTCGATGCACCGTACGATGTTGTAGAAGATCCCAGAAATCCGGTTGCTCCTTCTTCCAGGTAGTTGCTGGCCATGGGTAGATTTTGGCCAGGATCAAAATAAAGCTGTGCACCAAAGCAGCATTCGGCAGCAACAAGTGTCCCCTTTTTTACTTTTCTGTCCAGTTGGTTACTGCTGATCGCTGTGCCCCCCTGTGAGTTAGAAAAATAATCATCGCCGGGACCTCCATGACAATTGATGAGATGAATATCGGATCTGAGTAAATTAAACTTTAAAGTTGTCCCCGGTACACCTTTGGAAATATATAAATCAAACTTGTTTCCAAAAAGACTTTTAATCGCAGATCGTGTGACACTGCTCCAATCATCCGTGCTCAATGCAAATCCTCTGCCGGTCGAGCTTGTTTTGGCTTTCCATTCTGCAGCATGCTTCACGACTTTAGTAATATAGGGTAGATTGGCTTCACCAATGATATCCGGTATTCTTCCGACGACGCGGAAGACAGTGCCATGATCTGTGCTGATGTAATCCTTGTATTCCTTCGTAAATGGAATATCGCAGGCATAAGGCAGGTCGCTTAAAATATATTCTCCATCCTCACGGTCCTTTTCGGTTGTATTTCCGTCACCATCCGAATCAAAACTATCTTCAAAACGGTTGTACACAGGGTTTTTAATCCGGATAAAAGGAATAATGTCTGCGCTGCCGAACAAGACAAGGTATTCAGGGTTGATGGCATCAAATATTTTTTGGACCGCAGTCACATTTTGTTTTTCATTGCCTGGATTGGTCACAACACGTCCCTGGACCTTTTTCATATCAGCCGCGACGTCTACGAAGATCACTGATGTATCAATGCCCTTTTTGCTGTCTGCTGTGATCAATTTTTTCAGGAGAGCAAGTACTTTCGTCGTATTGGTTTTATATTTTTTCTGCAGAGCGCTGCGATTTGTAACGATGATTTTTGTGGCTTCCATGATAATTTGATTTTATAAAATAATAAATAATAAAGGATGGTAAAAAATAGTAATCAGTGATAATAATGCTTAATAAAACGAGTCCTGTTGATTGAACCAGGATGATTGATTTAAAATTAGGATTGAAATTAATAAAATAAGTCGAAGGCTAAGGCGGAGGAAAAAAGAAAGGCAAAGGTGAAGGCGGTGGCGGAGGCGAAGGTGAAGGCAAAAGGAAACTACTCCGAAAACCCCAGGATAAAATATGGAGTGATGGGGTGATGAAGTGGTACAGTGCATCAAATATTGAGCTGACATCACCTGTGTTAAAATTGAAGATGCAGTGATCAGGTTTAGTGGGATTGACTTTCTCAAATCGAAATTCTGGTGAGAAAACGAGATTGATCATAACCAATCCTAATTGATCCGCGGTCCCTTTGCTATGTAAGTAAGCCAGCATTTTATCAGAAAAAGAGACAAAGCTGGTGTTATGTGACCATTATTCACCCTGTCATCGCAACGAAATGACATCCGAATAGGTTATTTAGGTATATTGGAAGATTCACCTTCCATACAACCATTCAAAATCCTCCATTATGTGGATATTAGCATTTATAGTTGCTCATTGGTATCTCTCCCTCTTCACGCAGACATTCTTTCATCACCGGTATGCCGCCCATCGGATGTTTACCATGAGCAGGGGGTGGGAGAAGTTCTTCTATTACCTCTCCTATTTGTTCCAGGGTGCATCGTACATCAGTCCCCGTGCGTATGCGATCATGCACCGCATGCATCATGCTTATGCGGATACGGAGATGGATCCGCATTCACCTAAGTATGATCACAATTTGTTTGCGATGATGTGGAGGACGCGGCATGTGTACCGGCAGATCTATAATCATGGTCAGGAGGGGGATCCGATCTTCACCAAGGACCTGCCCAATTGGAAGGCGTTTGATCGCTTTGCCAGCAGTGCGGCGAGCCGGATTGCCTGGGTATTGATCTATATACTTATTTATTCCGCTTTAGATGCTCCCTGGTGGTTGTACCCGGTGATTGCCCTGCATGCGGTGATGGGGCCTTTTCATGGTGTCATCATCAATTGGTTTGCACACAGTATCGGGTATATCAACTATAAGATGGCTGATACTTCGCGCAATCTTTTCCCGGTCGATCTGCTGATGCTGGGTGAAGGGCTGCACAATAATCACCACAAGCATGGAGGAAGGGCCAATTTCGCGGTTAAGAGGTTTGAGTTTGATCCGGTCTATTTGGTGATTCAGTTGCTGGCGAAGATGAAGGTGATTAAGATGAGAAGGGTGTTGGTAGCGCCGGCGATGATGTCGACGGTGGAGGAAAGCCCAATTGCCTTCTTGGTGGATTAACTGTGTACCCCTTCAAAATTGCTATTGCAATTTCTCTCCCCTGTGTTTCTTCATAGTATTAAACTGCTACGCAGTACTTAATATATTCCGATACTTCGACCTGCTACCGCTCTCCCATGTCCGACAGCTCAGCAACCAACCCCGGGGTAGCTAGACGACAAAGTCCATTTAATTATAGATTATTTCGTCCAACAATTCCTCCGCCTCCGCCTTCGCCTCTCACCACCCTAGATAATAATCATCTGATAACCATTGAGGCCTCTTCAACTTGAAATGCTCCTGCAACATATTCTCCACCACAAAATATGGAGTGATGGAGTGATACAGTGATGTGGTGAAATTAAACCTTCGCCTTCGCCTCCGCCTGCGCCTCTCACCACCCTAAGTAATAATCATCCGATAACCATTGAGGCCTCTTCAACTTGAAATGCTCCTGCAACATATTCTCCGCAACGCAGAATGCACCTTCAACCCAACCTTGTTGGGCAGAGTACGCCTCCCCACAAATAAACACATTCTCCTTCCCCATCGGCCGCCGCATAAAAGGCATCACTTCATTGACCGCATATCCGGCCTTCCACGCATGATACCCACCACCATAAGGATCACGCGTCCAGTCCTTGTACCAGGTCACATAGGGATCCGGGATCTTCTTCGAATTGTGCACTTCCTTCAACTGGTGCATGATCTCATTGACCATGATCTTCGTGGCCTGCACATTCGTCAACTTACTCAACCCCTCGGCTTCCACCGGATCGGTCTTTTCGTTGATGCGCACCTGGAAGAGCTGGGGATGCTTCGACAAGCCTTCCCAAAAAGGCACCGTGGTCATGTCATTGTAGGACCCCAGCAATAACGAATGTCCATCTGACTCATCGGTCCCAAAATAATAACACTGCCGCATCGGCAGATCCGTGATCGAATGCCCGCATGTCATCTCCCCCAGATCTGTCCACCATGGATGTTCGAATCCCAACAAGATCTTATAGGAAGGCTCCATGATCACTGATTCCAGGTTGTATCGCAACAAAGGCTGGCGGTTGGTATCAAAGAAAAAATTATACTGATCGAGCAGCTCGAGCGAACGCCGCGGCATCGCCAGGATAATGTTG
>JANMVA010000214.1:0-7090 GCA_031392195.1 Saprospiraceae bacterium
CCTTGCATGGCCACCATGCACTGGCTCCTAAGCCCTGGCAGGAAGAAGCTATGAAAGGCAGACCATTTGGATCTTTAGCCCATGTAATACCACCATCCCATGGCGGGCGAACAGCTTCAATCGGATTTCCTTCATAATAAACCGTGATTTTTTCACCAACACTTTTCGGCAATGGTTGAGGAAAAGTGATCCAATAGACATTTCCTTCGCGCTTAAATGAAAGTGATTTGTCATTGAATAAAACCTTTGTGACTTTCAGTGGTTCCTGCAGATCTATCTGCATCACATTGTGCGGTGCTATGACATCAAACGTAATCGTATTCGAACCCCGCATAAATTTTTTATCGTAATCAAACTCTGCCGCCAGGTCATAAAAACTAAGGTCCCACCATGCGCGCTCCGGTGTGATCATACGCCTGAGGGAATCCTGTCTTGTCAGTATCTGGGATGTTTGGGAATTACTATTTCCTGCGCTCAGCAAAATGAAAAGCACCAGATATAATGGAAAATTTCTCATTTGAAAATGAATGTTTGAAAAAATAAATATAGCCTGATAGATTTAAATCACAGGCTGATCCCGATGAAGAGCGGTTGCTATTTGACTAACGTGATATTTCCGTGCTCAATGAAACGTTCATCTCCGCATTGGTATATGAGGATATAGGCATAGACACCGGATGGGTGTGGCTGGCCACTACGTCTGTTGCCATCCCATAGGACAGGCCATGCGGCTGTCTCATAAGTCATATCACCAAACCGGTCAAAGATGGCAAAGTAATCCAGGTCGATATTGGTGCCAGATGGTGCGAAGATTTCAAACAGATCATTATTGCCGTCATGGTTAGGCGAAAAAGCATTGGGGATATATTTCGCTGGTCCTTCTATAGAAAGAGTGCGTATGCTGTCGCATCCCAGCGATGAGATCAGGGTATCAATGATGATCCCGGGGCCATGATGCCCCTGTACAGATCCGTCACACAAAGACACCTCGGCGTATGATGTGATCGGATCTCTGACTGACAACAGCACTGTCTGTATGGTGATGCATCCATCCACCGCTATCAGCGTATCTGAATATTCACCCGGTTCTGTATGGCCATTAAAATGATCTTCTGCACAAATCGTATATGAGATATTTGTTTTCTCTGCCGGCAGGACCTCCAGCGTGATATGTCTTATCGTATCACATGCACTTGTGCCGCCTTGAATTGTATCGATGTATTGGCCAGGCAGACTATACTGCTCAAACGAAACACCTTCGCAAACTTCCACTGTAATAAATTTTTCTTCTGGTATCACCGTGAGATGCAATTGGATGATGCTGTCGCAGCCAAATATTGATTGAAGAGTATCAAGATAAATTCCATCCTGAAAGTAACCATCGTGCACATCGCCCAGGCATATGTGTACATCCTTGATAGTTGTTATTTCGCTTGTGACGGATAAATGGAGTATGCGTATGCTATCGCACCCTTCGGCTGTCTGGAAAGTATCTAAGTAAATGCCATCCGAATCGTAACCTAAATATCCAGTACCTGAACAAATTGTAACATCGAGAATCGTTTGGATGGCGGGAGTTTCTATGAGTGTAAGATGTCGGACTGTATCACAACCAATGATCCCCGGTATCGTGTCAATATAAAAACCGCCCTGATCATAATTTTCAAATGAGCTGCCCTCACAAAAACTGACAACAAGAAAAGAAGAAGGCAATTCAATATCCAGTATCAAGGTGCGAATGCTGTCACATCCTGCATTGGATGTAAAATGATCGACATAAGTTCCTGAGTCCGTGTATCCTTCAAATACCTCTCCTGTACACATTGTGTGAACAATTGTACTATACAACGTATCTGTGATAACGCATTCGACTTTACCCTCGATGTCCGCATCCGCAACATTCGGGGACGCTGATTTGGATTGCGATGATGAATTGGTGAGGGTCGGGGTGACAGAATAAAACTGGGGGTTACTGATATTGATGACGGAAATGCTGACATCCTGAGTTGTCAGGCATGGGATATCTGATTCACCGTTCAAATCAGTTCTGCCGATAAGCATATCATCTTCACCAGATGCATTCCTTGAGATCGATGTGAATGCCAGAATATTTCCTACTTCAATCAGCTTCGAAATGGCTTTGCCACCCGGCGTCGCATTCACATACGTATCAAAATCAATCTTTTTGGACCAGGCGATATTGCCATCCGTATCTATTTTAAATAAATTCAGTCCCAGGCTGTTATTATATTGTCCTGCAAGAAGAACAAGTCCATTACCTGATTTTGCAATGGCATATACCGCGTCATTGCCGCCCGGCAGATCGTATTGTTTGACCCATCGGAGCGTTCCGGAGGTACTGGTCTTTTGCACAAACATTTTTGTGGTACTGAGGCTGGTTCCATTCGGATCACCAAAATAACATGAGTAAATTTCATCCTCATCGATCACCATTTGTACGCCATACAATCTTGCATAATCATCGGGGCCGATGTGGCCCATTTTGACCCACAATTGTGATCCATCATCCGGATCAATTTTTACAATCGTATGACGCATAAATTCGGTTGCTGCATTCGATGTATACCTTCCTACACCGTAAATGAACCCTTCATGATAAAGGAGGTTGACCGACTCTGAGCCCATCAGCCGGTAATTACGGGTATTGGAAGCAACAGGATCGCCTGTGTTAATATTCAACTCGATTATTTCTTCATCGTCTGTAAAACCCAGATGTGGATTATTGGACAACATGTAATTGCCGCCAGGTCCTTTTTGGATAATGCTGTTATTATAATTTCGGGAATGGGTGGTGAATTCTTTCGACCATAAAACCTGGTGAGTGAAAGGGTCATACTTCAGGGCAAATGGAGTTCCGCCCTGGGATATTTGCGCGGGTCCTGCAATTCCGGACAGAAGAATATTTCCATCCGAATCGACCATGATGCAATTGACGAATTCGGGTTTGTTTTGAACTACATCAAACACCTTTGACCAGGACACCACACCTTTCAGGTTAAGCCGCATCAGTATGACATGTTGATTTCTGATACCCGCTACATACATGCCATCATTTTGAGGTGTTGCTGCCAGGCAATCCGCTGTTTCATTTAGATCCGGATCTCCGTATATGCTTCCCATGATCACACCACAATCCGGCTCACAGGAGATCACGCTGAGTTGTACTGTGCGCACGCTATCGCAGCCTTCTAATGTTTTAAAAGTATCGAGATGTATTCCTCCTGTTGCATAACCCATAAATTCCTCACCCTCACAAATTGTCTGGAAGAAAAATGATCCGACCGGCGGCAATACAGTTAGTACCAGCGTCCGAATGCTGTCGCAGCCATTTGATGTTGTGTACGTATCTGCATACACACCTGTCACGGAATATCCTTCATAAGAAAGCCCATAACAGATGATAGCTTCTTCGTCCGTAAAAATTGTATCTGAAGGTGCGCATTCCTCTCTGGGTAATAATGTATTGTCAACAGGAAGTGTGCCCGCCTGGGATACATTTATAGTCACAGAAAATTGATCCGGTGTTACCTCATAAAATTCAGGATCTGCTACATCAACAGGTGTGATCTGAATGTCTTCAGTAGAAACGCACGGTATGTTTGATTCTCCATTCAGATCAGTCCGGATCAACAACAGGTCAGATTTGCCTGATGCATTAATACCATTCGCCGTCAGGATTAATTGATCTCCGACTTCTATTAGTTTGAGGTTGCCTCCGATACCGTCAACTTCAACGATAAAATCCGCTAGTACAATTTTTTTAGCCCATTGCACATTGCCTGCAGCATCGATTTTCACCAGGTACAAACCTGAAGGGGATGCGCGCTGCCCCAAGAGAAATACATATCCGTTTCCTGATTTAGTTACCGCCAGGCACAGATCGTTTGCTCCCGGAATTTCATATTGCCTGATCCATCGGTAGATTCCAGCCAGATCGGTCAATTGAAAAAAGACTTTTGTATTCGATGTGCTTTGTCCGTTTGGATCACCATGATATCCTGATATGATCTTGTCTCCATCGACGACCAGATGAGCACCATATAACCGGGCACTTTGATTGGGTTGTTTATGCCCCATTCTGACCCAAACCTGGTTACCACTTGCAGGATCAAGTTTTGAGATTGTATTTCGCATTTCCAGGGTAAATGGTCCTTTGTCTTTGTATCGACCTGTTGTATAAATAAAATTTCCATCATACACGATTTCAGAAATTCCTTCTGTGCCCCAAAGCGTAAAGTTTTTTACGAAAGCAGTATTAATGGCGCCGGTATTTTTTTCAATTTCAAAAATTTCGGCATCATTATGATTCTCTATCGGATAGGATAGTGAGTTTGCCAGAATGTAATTTCCACCCGGTCCTTTCTGAATGATGGAGGATGCATAATCTGCTTCGCTGTGTTTGTATCGTTTTGACCAAAGCACTGTATGATTAAGAGGGTTATACCTAAATACATATGCAGCGCCATTACCGGCATTGATCAATGCTGTGCCCGCAACAGCCAGCATTCCTTCTGAGTCCAGCAAAATAGAAGCAGGCGTTTCTTTGACGTTTGGAATGATATCAAATGTTTTTGACCAAATGACATTTCCGCCGAGGTCGAAACGGACTAATAAAGTGCTGTCGTTTTTTGTGCCTGCTACATAGATGCCATCTTTTTGAGGAGTAGCTACAAGACAATATCCGCGTTCATCTAGCTCAGGCTCTCCATAAATACTTGCTTCCTTCAATCCGCATGGTGACGTTTGTGAATGATAAGAAACGACAATGGAATCCCTGACTTTGCAATTACCAATAAACGCATCCACCCAATATATCCCAGGTGCGGAAACTGAAAACGTAGAATCGGTTGATCCATTTTGCCAGGAAAATTGAAGACCTGAAGAACCGGCATTTAGTAAAATGGATTCGCCGATATATAAAGTCGTATCATTTCCAAGGAATAAATTATCCAGGTTGACTGATGTTGCTACAAATGAAGGACTGTTCAGTGTACCGATGGTGATACCATCCTGAACAGTTGATAAAGAAGCAATATTTACAACGCTCACACCCTGGCCGGTTCCTGAATCCTCCATGGGATAATATGCAACGAGATTGGTTTCAGATCCGGAGAGAGCCGAATTTTTTCGACTGAAAATGACGGATTGTTGCAAGGAGGCTCTCCATATCCTCACGTCATCAATCCGGCCATCAAAAAACTCAGCATAAATCCCGGATTGATTGCGGTACACGCCTATTCGGACAGGAGAATTTCCAATCTTTATCTGGCTATGCGAGCCCTGAATCAAACCACCGCTTATTTGCTGTCCGTCCAGAAACAAAGTGACGCCTGAGCCAGAATGCACTACAGCAACATGTGTCCATTTATGCAGGGGCACTCTATTGCTGTTGGCGCGATAGATGCTCGAGAAGCTGCAATTCCCATCGTCATCCCATGCCCATTCGAGGTACCCGCTTCTGAGACCGAAATAATAAGAAAGCTGACTATTGTTACACCACTGTTTTGTGACGATCGCATTGTAATCGGAAATACTGCAGGGATTGATCCAGGCTTCAATCGTGAGGTTCTGAGCTATATCCAGTGAATTGTGATCAGCAATTTCCACATAATCATTCTGGCCATCTAATAAGATCGATTTACCGGGAATCTGGGATTGAGAGTGGCTGGCCACAATACAGAAAAGAATAGCTAAAGCGCTTCTCAATATTTTAACCGGACAAATCATGCCCGGAATATGGGGTTAATTGCAGTTTTCATAAATATGTATAAGAAGTAGTCTCAACAGGATATTGTCAAGATACGATTCATTGCGCATCTCCCTGATATCCTGTTGAGACTACTAATATAACTAATCGGCCTGCTGTTTACTTCAGCAAAACGAGCTTTTGCATGCTTGTATACCCATTGCAGACTAACTGGCAATAGATAACTCCATCTCCTGAAAGCAAGTCTTTCGCATCAATGTATTCCGCATGATCGCCTGCAGCATATTCTTTCTTTATGGAATACACTAGTCTACCGGATACATCAAAGAAATTGATCACTGTTTCACCACCCTTTGCTAAAGTGAACTTAACTGCAGCCTGTGTTGTCAGTGGATTTGGTTCGATGCGGAGGGAATTGATCTCAGATTTATGCGTTGCACTTTCAAACTCAATATTCAATTCATGTGCTTTTAATTCACTTCCTGTATAGGCCTCGGGTTGAAGGGCGGTCTGCTGAATTGAAATTTTGTCAGAGATCATACCAGCAGATAAAGTTGTAAATGTGATCGTAAATAAAACTTCATTCTCAAACACATTGTAGCTTCTGTCATGATTCCAGCTAATGCGTAATAATCCTTCATTTGTAAATGAAATATTCTCATCAGAAACTGGCAGTGCAGCACCATCGACAGATACAAGTGAAAGATCATTGCACATTAATGCCATTTGAAATCCCTGTAACGCATCCATGTTGTCGGATGTCACTTCGATTGAAAATGCATCACCTTTATTGACTGCAACATCATCGATACGGAAGGTGATCCTGTCTGCATTCCTGATCACGATCGGTTCGTCTTGCAAATTGAGTTTGATGTCTTCATTCACATCCCCAATCTTGATGCCTTCGAAATTGATGATCGTAATGCCATCCTGGATCGCTTCAATATTGCTCACTTCCATAAAGGATGAGATATCCGTTCCTGTAAAATCCTGTGGTAATACGCCAAATCGCCAGCTTGTATTTTTCGGAAACTCATCATTATAACCCAGTAGCATTTTTCTGAGCTCCACCATATCAATGATGGAGACGGAACCATTGTGATTGATATCCGCTGCGATGTATTGATGTAATGTGGAAAGTGACTGAATACCTAATAAATGTCGCTGCATCATGATCAGGTCAAGCGTACTTACTCCCTGCAGCACATTGCCATTATTATAGCCTTTGACATAATAGCTTGTGTGGAGTTCACGGCGTTCGGCCACACACCGCCCACGCCCAGGCCCACGGCGAATCGAAGCACGAGCATCTGTTCCTGCGTCCGCACGAACGCGCCCAGGCCCGCAAACACCGAGTAGAAA
>JANMVA010000240.1:0-3901 GCA_031392195.1 Saprospiraceae bacterium
ATTCTTCTCATGTTTTACTATGTTATTGATAGAAATGGTATTTAATGTAGAATCATGTAGAGTTTATATGTGTCAACATTGTGAGATATTTCTGCATTTAAACCTCGCCAGATCCCCCGGATTATTCGTTACATTCATTCTCCCCATGTCAGTGAAATCTAAATCTTCGTCCAGTCCATTATTCATGTATTCATCATTCGTAAAATTGAATCCTCCGTGGCAATGAAAACATTCACCTCCCTTCAAACCTAAAAATGGATCTGATTCTCTGAAAAATAAAATCCGCCCTCGCTCTTCACTCTCGGTCAACACGAGTTCACCTTTTTGAAAATGATCAAACCGGGATTTATTTGATACCATCGTGAACTCAAACTGCTCAATGGCCAGGCTAATGCGATGCGATGTCACCTCTTCATCACCGAATGCCCGGACAAATTGATCTCTGTATTTTTTTTCATCCTGTAATTTCAACACCACATTTTCGAGTGTCTCATTCATCTCTAATGGATCCTGGATGGGTTTTAGCGCCTGATCACGTACCAATGGTGCACGGCCATCCCAGAACATTCCATTTTTATGCCATGCTAAATTAAACAGGGGCATCGCCTGACGTTTGCCTGGCAATTGCTCAACTCCAATACTAAACTGCCGAATATCAGAAAACATATCTTTTTGCTGGTGGCAGTCAGCACATGCCATCGTTCCGTCTTTCGAAAGCAACTTTTCATAAAAAAGCATACGCCCAAGCTGCACACCCGCTTTCGTAAGCAGATTGTCAACCGGAAGGTTTGGATTCGGAAATTCTCCAATGTCTAAAGGATAAGGCGTAGGATCAAATACTGCCTGTGTATCCTCATCCGGATTACAGGCGATAACTATAATGGCCGCTGTCATGAAGAAGAAGACTAATAATTTCATTTTTTATTTTAAATCTAAACAGGTTAATAATCTCATTGACGAAAATCAGGATTATTGATAAAATAATGATCGGTCAATGTATTTAAGAAAGCTACCAGGCTTTCCTTTTCTTTTTCAGTCAGGAATAACCTTTTTATCAGTGGACTTTTGTGCGGATGCCCTTTGCCACCTGAATTATAATGTTCAACTACTTGCTCCAGGTTATCAAGTGAGCCATCATGCATATAGGGTGAGGTCACATTTACATTTCGCAGTGATGGTACTTTGAACAGGGCACTGTCCGCATTGATACCGGTGAGTCGAAATCGGCCAGGGTCACTATACACTTCATACAATCCATTATTCTCAAAAGCGTAATTGGTCAGATTGAATCCACTGTGACAAGCTGAGCAAGCCAGCCTGTCACTAAAAAATAGATCTGCACCTAGTTTTTCTCTTTGTGATAATGCAGACCCATTTCCATTTAGGAAATCATCGTACTTACTATAGCCGCTTATTAAGGTCCGTTCGAAACAACTGATAGCCCGTGTTATCACAAACGGATCCGGAGCCCTTCCATATGCTTCGTAGGCAGCTTGTACATAAGCACTATCCTCATTTAATTTTTCGGCTATCAGCAAAATATTGAAATCAAATTCTGCATGCTCCTGAATCGGTATCAGAATCTGCATTTCCAATGTGGCTACTCCACCCTCCCTGGTATAATAAGGATGATATGCTACATTGGCCAGCGAAGGAGCATTCCGGTTTCCGAGCCGATGCTCAACTCCTTCACTAAATTTCAAGCCATCTGTAAACGCTTTTTCCGGATGATGGCAGGAAGCACATGAAATCGTGCCGTCCATTGATAAAACAGGATCGAAGAATAATCGTTTCCCCAATTTCCACCGTTCATATGAAAACTCATTGTCTTCAGGGAAAACAGGTTGTGGAAATCCCTTTGGAATCGTAAGCAATTCCTGATAAGGTTGCTCTACGAGCTCTTTATCGCAGGCAATGAATATTATAAAGAAAAAGATGGGAAATGACTTCCACATGTTTGATACTGTATTGATAAACACTAAAACATCATTTAATGACCAACTTTTCCAGTGCTAATAATTGACCTCCATTGAATATGCGCACTAAATAAAGGCCGGGCTGCCAATCGGCATTCAACACAAAAGTCTTTTGGCTTCCATCTAAATCATTCCGGAATACAGTTCGTCCGGAAAGATCAATCACGGACAGTGTCAATTTCTCAAATCCCGGTAAATCATAATTAACCATGGCAACTCCATCAGTAGGATTAGGTGATACATTAATAGACCCTTCTACACCGGGACTTGTTATTCCTGTCTCCAGATTGGCACTGAATACGAAATCCCTTGCGTTACCAGCTACCTTTTTGGAAAGACCTGTAGAAGCATGAGAAATCACCCCATTCGATGCATTGATATCCTTCAGTAATTGTGCATAATCTGCCTCGATATGAATTGACATCTCATTGCCTACCAGCTCCTCCTGAATGTCAAGGGAAACAGTATAATAATTAACATCACCAACAGTATGGATCTGATAGTTATTATTCGTTGAATTACTGTCAACTCCCGCAAATCCTTCCAGCGCTATAAAACGATATCCTGATGACCAACCCCAATGCATGCTTGGGTTCTGAGGGGCTAGTGGATGACCGGATGGATAAGTAGTAGGATCCAGGTGATTATGATCCGGATCTACGCCTACTGAAAATTCAATTTTTTCTAAATCCGTCACACCAAAATTGCCCAGCTCGAATTCGCTATCCAGGGCAGGGTCTACCAATAAATAAAGATCAGGGATTGATGTTAACTGTCCACCATCATGGATCAACCTGACATTCGAGATATAGTACTGCATTCGGGTGATGGTGAAAGCATAACCCATCTCTGATTGGGTTGCAAGGTTATACGCAAATGGCTCTTGCCCCAATTTCTGCTCCATATGCAGCGTAACATTCACCTGGGAAAATATTGGATAGCTCCCCAGGCAGATTATTAGAAAAAGTAGATATCTGTTCATTGTTATTTAGATTTTAGATTAAATAAAATAGTAACACGAATAAAAACCCGACTCTCATTGGCCTTTTCCTAAACTCAATTATTCTCTGAAGATTTTACATCCTTCGAAAATGTAAAGCTGACAAAGAGCCGGGTCTAATTTTCAACGCGAATTGAATTACTTTTTATCCGGTACTTAAGAAGTGACAATCGTGTCTTACTTCTTTTTAAATAGATATAGTAATATGAAAGAGTGTTGGCTGATAACTAACCTGAGTCATGGATTATGCTGCCTGGATCGCTGAATACACCATATCAGTTGACCAGTGCATAACTCAGAAGGTAATAGCTAGCAACGAAAGGCTTGCTCGTGAATGAGCAGGCTACGCCCAGAGCGGATCAATGGTGGTCCATGGGATTTATATACAGTCGAAGATGGATAAATATCCATTGCCGGTGATGCGAATAACCCTGTAAACAAAACCTGCATAGAGTGCATTTTTATTGACAAGCCAGTGATTTGGCTCCCGGAAATAAATTCACTTTCTACCAGCAATAAACTTCCATGATTTTCGCAACAAGGACGGCTTTTAAATTCGAGCTTTTTCTCTGTTTTGGAATCATGACACGGAATGTTAACAGTGCCATCTTTTTTCTTACTACAACAGGATCTTGCAGGAGTGAATACAGAGGACCATGATTTGCCCTGTGTATGACAGATATGAGTGAATACAGGGATGCCTATATTGCTCACTAAGAGTAACACAGCCATGTGGAATGTAAGAATCCGCTTCATTGTATTCACCCTCCAAAAATATATAAAAAAAGGGATACCTGGAAAATGACTAATCGTAGCAGGATAACCAGATGAAGATCTCCCGGGCAATAAATCGCATCCAGTTTTCAGACATCTACATCCTGGAAAAAAGCTTCCAATGCCGGTAGATTGGCATGAATGTCAGAAA
>JANMVA010000263.1:0-2204 GCA_031392195.1 Saprospiraceae bacterium
TCATTAAATACTCTTCGCTCTGTATGAATAGGCTGACGATTCGGTGGCGGTGTGCGGATGATCGATAAGTCTCGCGCTGCCATCAATGAAAACTGAAGCGTGCGTGGAATGGGTGTTGCTGTCAACGTCAGTGTGTCGACATTCACCTGCATCTTGCGCAATTTTTCTTTCGCACTTACACCAAATTTTTGTTCCTCATCCACTATCAACAGGCCGAGATCTTTGAATTGCATTTCTTTATTGAGCAGCGCATGGGTGCCGATGACAATATCGAGCTTCCCTTCACGCACCCGCTCCATGATATTTTTCTTCTCCTTCACCGAACGAAACCGATTGACATAATCGACACTGACACCAAGACTTTCGAGCCGGTCTTTGAAGCTGTGATTGTGTTGCAGTGCCAGGATCGTAGTCGGCACCAGGACAGCCACTTGCTTTCCATCCACAACAGCTTTGAACGCTGCACGTATAGCCACTTCCGTTTTTCCAAAACCAACATCGCCACAAATCAGCCTGTCCATCGGATGCGGTTTTTCCATATCCTCCTTTACATCCTGCGTTGCCTTCAGCTGGTCAGGAGTATCCTCATAAATAAATGAAGCCTCCAGTTCATTTTGTAAATATCCGTCCGGTGCAAATGCAAATCCTTCTGCATTTTTTCGAAGTGCATACAGCTTGATCAGCTCACGCGCAATGTCCTTTACCTTCGTCTTTGTCTTGCGCTTCAGATTCTCCCAAGCATCCGAACCTAGTTTGCTGAGAACGGGCTCTGTACCTTCTTTGCCAACAAACTTTGAGATCTTATGCAGCGAGTGAATGCTCACATATAAGATGTCATTGTTCTTATAAAACAAACGAACTGATTCCTGCAGGTGACCACCGATATTGATTTTTTCAAGGCCAGAATATTTCCCAATGCCGTGATCGATGTGCGTGACGTAATCACCCGGTTGCAACTCGCGAAGCAGGCGGACATTGAGCGCCTGATCTTTGGTAAATCCTCGTCGAAGATGGTATGAATGAAAGCGCTCGAAGATCTGGTGATCTGTATAACAAACCACTTTCGCGTTGTGGTCTACAAATCCTTCATGAATGGATTTTGTAATGGGAATAAACTGAATGCGTGCGGCAAGGTCTTCGAAAATGGTGTAGAAGCGTTCCACCTGCCTGGCATTGGACATGAATATATAATTGGTCCTTCCTTGTGCGGTGTGCGTTTTCAGATCTTCTATCAGCAGCGGAAAATTTTTATTGAAGCTCCGTTGCGATTTCATTTTGAATTGAACAGAAGAAGTCGGTTGAAAAAACTCATGCATGTCACCCTCGGCCACCCATCTTCTCGAATTTATTCCTGCTATTAATTTATGCGTCGGTGTGAATTGCTTTTCGCGAACAAATCGTTGCATCGCCTGGTGATCCGGATCAACATTGATAATGCTTAAATTAGAAATACGCTCGAATGAATCCTGATACTTTTCGGTAAGGATCAGTGGTTCATGTATCCATATATGTGTTTCAGACGGCAATGCATCGATCAACGGAATGTATTCCTGATTACTGAAGTGCGTCTGCACATTCGGAATGATATTGACAAGCGAAAGATTCCGTTGGGAAAGCTGAGTGAGCGGATCGAATGTGCGGATGCTTTCCACCTCATCATCGAACAGTTCGATGCGATAAGGCCATTCATTTCCAAACGAAAATATATCAATGATGCCACCGCGGATAGAAAACTGGCCGGGCTCATACACAAAGTCGACGCGCTCGAAACCGATGTCCACTAAAAGTGCAAGCAAACCATCAACACCGAGGTCCTCACCTTTCCTGATCTGGATTTGTTGTTTGGCCACCGATGCAGGGGCTATCACTGATTCTACCAAGGCTTCCGGATAAGTCACAGCGATGACCGAAGCTTTCATATAGCCTACCAGGCCATTTTGGTAAAGCTTGTTGACGGCTTCAGTCCTTTCCATCACCTGGCCTGCTACAATTTCTTCATAAAGACCAGGCCTCTTGAAGCTATCCGGGATGAACATGATGTCCGCATTGGGCAGCAACTCGGCAAGGGTATTATAGAGGTATGCTGCCGATTCCTTGTCCGGTGTGATGATCAGCCAGGGGCCGCAGCTATTCAAAACCAGTCCGCTTAGGACAAAGGATTTCCCGCTACCGGCTAATCCGGACACCTGTATATGTGCCTGATC
>JANMVA010000325.1:0-1896 GCA_031392195.1 Saprospiraceae bacterium
CGGTTACTGAGCTGCGGTTGGTGAGCCGACTCTCGAGGATGAGTTTAGGCAAGTCGAACTATAGCACCTGGAGGCGTGGAGCAGGTCGAAGTATTCCGGACGCTAAACTTTTGTTTCAAAAAACCATTTCGACTAAGTCAAACCTGTGACCCGAAACTGTTCGAGCACCACTGCAACCGGCTTCTTTCGTCCGCAAGAGAAAGAAGTCGGACACTGAAAAGCGAACAAGCGAGCAAGCAAACCGGATAATTGCCTGAAATACAAGCCTGAAAGCGAGTTTTTCGGGTCACTAGACTTTTTGGTTACTTTTTGGGCGATGCAAAAAGTAACACCTATTTTGCGCCCCGATTTTGATTGTATGGAGGAAAGTAAACGATCGCGCCCTTTTTCCAGCCTGACGCAGTCCCTGCCTCATTATCCGATTATCGAGCTGATAGACAAGGACTTCGAACTACCACAGCTGGGTAAGAAGCGCCGGATCTGGGCCCTTTTACCACACGATTATTACGATTCGGACAGGGATTACCCTGTACTTTATCTACAGGATGCCCAGAATCTCTTCGATTATGAAGCCCCATTTGGCAGCTGGTCCATCGACCGCCATCTGAGGGACCTGTCAGCCGGTGGTGGCGGAGAACTGATCGTCATTTGCATCGACCATGGCGGAAAAGAGCGGATCCAGGAGTATAGTCCTTATCACCACCGCAAATTTGGAGAGGGACAGGGGAAGGATTATGCCACTTTTATCATCGAGACCCTCAAACCTTATGTTGATGAGCATTACAGGACCAAGGCCCACAGAATTTACACGGGGATTGGGGGCAGTAGCATGGGAGGATTGATCAGTGCTTATATTGGGATCGTGCATCCGAAGCACTTTTCTAAGCTGATGATCTTCAGCCCGTCCTTTTGGTATTCGGATGAGATTTATTTCGATGCATTTAAATACAATTACACATTGCCGATGCGCATGTTTATATATGCTGGAGAGCAGGAGACGAAGTTTATGAGCCAGCACATTAATCAGTTTGCGGAGGCACTTTCGCATGGATTTTTTTCAAGTAAACTCACTACCTTTAATATCGTCATTGATCCCAACGGCCAGCACCAGGAGAAATATTGGGGAGATATCTTTCCGGCAGCCGTCAAATGGCTGTTCTTTTCTGAAAAAGAAGTTTAAACGATGCGATTAGATTCAGTGGCTTCCATGGAGGAATTGCTGGAAGCCGTAGATATGCTTTGTATCCCGGTTCCAAAAGAATTGATGGACAAGATCCATCAATCCGTTTTGTCATTGCTGATCCCTGCAACGACTTTGCCACCTGCTTCTGAATTTTTCAGTAATAAAGTTTCACCGGCTCTTTTTTATGGTCAGTGGAATGGAAAGCGCATCAAGATCCTGATCGCTTCGGAAGGAGAAATGCTGTCAGAGGCCAGTGCTTTTTCCCTCTGTAAAAAATTATCCATTCGTTCGAAAAATGAACATGGTAAGAATATCGGCTTGCTGGTGGATCATTTTTCATCACCCGATATCATTCAGGCCGCATTTACAGGTTGGACGGCAGGTCAGTATGATTTAGGCCTTTATAAGAATGGAGATGAAGAGCAGATGCGAAAAGGTGTCGATCATGTTTTTTCTTTTCTGTCCAATGATGCTAAAGTAGCAGCAGAAGAAGGTATCACCATTGGGTTGGTACAGCAGGAAGTGATGAATCTTGTCAATGCACCTGCAAGCCACAAATCTCCTGCGGTGATCGGTGAATGGGCAGTGAAGAGCGCTGCCAAACATGGATATACAGCTACCATTATCGATAAACCTGAATTGACACATATGGGCATGCATGCATTGCTCGCAGTCAATCGTGGTAGTGAGCATCCGGCGCATTGCATCATCAC
>JANMVA010000328.1:0-3523 GCA_031392195.1 Saprospiraceae bacterium
AAAGGAATAGAAACCATTTAAATCATACCAGAGAATGCAATAATCGAAGGACTTTTTCTTCAATCAAATCACGCACTTTGCGAAATTCTTCTTCATTCATGTCTCGTGGGTCGGGGATGGCCCAATCCTCAGTGAAGGTGGCGGGGATCCAGGGGCAAGCGTCACCGCAACCCATGGTGATCACGGCATCATATTTTCCCCGGGGTATTTCATCCAGTGATTTAGATTGATGTGCGGAGAGATCATATCCGATCTCTTTCATAGCGGCAATGGCTTTCGGATTTATTTTCCCCGAAGGTTTTGAACCTGAGCTATAAGCTTCAATTTCTTCGCCGCCATGGATGCGTGCGAATGCCTCCGCCATTTGGCTCCGGTTAGAGTTTTCGATACAGACGAAGAGAAGCTTTTTCAATGGATATGATAGTATAATCGCCGCTAATTTCGCTAATTGCCGCTAATTAATTTTGCATATTACCAATTGCATATTGCCAATTGTTGAAGCCGCTAATTAGACCCAACTGGATTTAACGCTCCCCTTTTACTTCTTACCTCTTACCTCTTACCTAGTAATTACAACAGCTTCACCCGGATCAGTCTCCGTGCCATTGGCAAGTTTCCATTTGAGGTAGAATATTCTCGCATTGCTTTTTGTGGACACCGCAAGATCATATTGCCCGATGGTAGGTTTCAATGATTGCACTAAAGTGCTTTTTCCATCCTCTGCCTGTTCGTAGAGTTGGATGGATTTTACATCAGGACTTTCGGGAAGGCCCCAGGATAAACGATGACCTGTTTTGGAAGGATGGACTAAAATGAAACCCGGCGACAGAATTTTTTTATCCTCCAGAGGAGAAACTATCCCGGATGGTGCGCTTAAGTTTTTCCATGCATCAGCAGAACGGAGGATATATCCCGGCGCGATGATTGTTTCTTTTTCTACGATCCAGAAATTTTGTGTCACATCGAATGGCGAACCCTTTACTTCGACCGGTGATTTTCCATTTTGATCTGTTGCGTAGATGTGATATTTAGTAATGTACGGATCCAACGTACGCTGGTCATTCCAATACAACATCAGTTTGCCATCATCCATGTATCGAAATGAAAGATCATCGGGCGTCACAACACTTCTTTGTTTGCCAGGACGACACATGGTTTTGACAGAGAGATCAGATAACTGATACGAGGTACTTTCTGATTTGACTGCGTATGTATAAGTCTGATGAGCCTGGAGAACACTAGCGGAATCAATAAAGGTCATCACTGATCCTGTGCGCGGAATGAATTCCGATACCTGCGTCCAGTTAACATTATCACGGTCGAGTCTGTATACATAGTAGCCACGCACATGATGCAAACCATCCATGACAGGCCACTGCAATTTTACGCCCTCTAACACCGGATCTGAAATTAGATCGAAAGGGGGAGCCGGTTTTTCATTGTCAAGAGGAGTGACAAAGTGGATGATGCTCCTTTGGCCTGGCCCAAATTGATCGATGATCTGAACGAAATAATAAAAGTTTCGCATCACGCCTTCGACCTGATCAACGTAAACAGAGTCAGTCGCAGGAAGTGTGGCGATCCTGCTAAAAGGACCCTGAAATTCCATACCCCGATAGACCTCGAAGCCCCGCACTCGTTCTCTAACCGAGCAATTCCAAGCAAGTCTTATGACCTTGCTATCTTTTATGACACTGCTCCTGAAATCCACAATAGCCGGAGCGGACAATTGATTATAATTACTGGCATAGACAGGTTGTAGAGCAGCATGTGTATTTCCAAGGTGATCCATGGGACGAATGGTGTAAATAAATTCACCGATCGCATCAGCCGTATCGCGGATATTCATTTCAATCCGGTCAGGCAGCGAAGTAGTATAAACCATTGGCGAAACCTTCATACTATCCGTAGAGCCAACTACATTTTTATAAACGGTTGCACTCTTCACCCAGCTATCGTACGGGAAAACAAATTTTAGCTCAATGTTCATTCCATCATCTTCAGCATCCTGAGCAATTGCTTTTGCTGTGGATGATACATGGTTCCGAAACGCAAGTGTTTTTGACACCGGATCATTTCCATCCTTTCGAATTGAAATCTTTATCGCAGACAGAGTTTTATTTTCCATCATCAACTCGGCTTGTCCAAGGGCCAGTAACATCGTTGGATGAAATTGATACGATGAAGAAAAGGCCTCCATCTTTTCGAGCTCTTCCCAGATTTTCTGAAGTTGCTCATCAGTCAGTACATCGGGGCCAGCTATTAATTTTTCAGCTTCACGGTATGCATTGGTGAATTGGTTTGCATTCGCAGGCCATTCATAAGTTTTGTTTTTGATGCCCTGTTCGTCAATATTGACTTTGGCTGATTTGTCAGGGGTGGAATGAAAAACAATGAAAGCTCCATTCTTGGCGGAAAATACTTGCGCAACAAGCTGATGTGAAAAAATGACTGATAAAAAGATCAAAAGAAATCTGAAATATGATTGAGTTTTCATGAGTATACGGATTTTTTAGTTGCAGGTAAATTCACTTGATGATCCACCAGCACATGTACTGCCTAATTCTGCGTCGATCACCGGGTCATGTTCCGAACTGAACAGGATATCAACTTTACCACCAATCTGTTCTGATAATTCGCAGAGTGAGGCAGTAAATAGAAGCGATCCGCATCCGTGTCCGGAAACATCCCAATCATTTCCGCTCCTGTGTAACTCTGCTTCCAATAAAAGCTGTAGTGATGCCGAAAGGCAAACAGATAGTTCAAAACATCCGGGTGGAGGAGGTACATAAATTGTGGCTGTGACCATCGCCTCTGCATATGCCAACGCACCAAACCCAAAAGCGGATTCATCATTGTGACCCCCGAAGTCCATGTAGACTCTGGCGTCAAAACCAACAGACGCACCACCTGAAACGCTAAAGATTAGGAAGTTGAATTCCGTCATTGGGGCATCGACCAGGTCAACTCTTCCGGTAATGAAAAAACCATTCAGCTCACGATCGGCTATCGTATTAGGCGGTGTCTTATATTTTGCATCCTTCATCACCAAATTCACAAAGCCCTGAGGAATCTTACTATGTGCTGCGATCAACATCCCAAGTCGAGCCGGGAAAGCACCTGCAATCATTCCATTGAGTGCGGCTGCAAAAAGAAATCCATTAGGATCTACTTGTATTTGTGCTTCCACGCGATTCACTGTTACCGGTCCCATCACAATAGGCGGAGTATGTGATTCAAAATTCATATGGCCAAACAATGCCTGCTGTTGGAAATCATAGGAAAGTGCAATCGTTCCGAAACCCAGGTTAATATTGTCAACTTTAATTTCTTCGTTCGATGCATTGACATCTCCGACGACCACCATCGTCAATGGAGGTTGAGTGGAACTGATACCTTCAAAGCCATCCATGTTGGCATCGAAAGTCAAGGGGAGCCAGTCATTATTCGCCACTGCTTGCAGGCCATGACGAACCATTAGTTTTTTTCCACTCGAACCCATCACTATCTGTTGATCGACTTT
>JANMVA010000337.1:0-7985 GCA_031392195.1 Saprospiraceae bacterium
GCCGCTGCGCCGCCGCTGATGCAGCTCCCGGTATCGGGCGAGCTCCTCCTTCTTGAGCGGCCTGTCCGCGTCAATAATGAGCCCCACGCGGTTCGTCCCTAGAACCAGCCCGAGCAAGAGCTCGACGTCAAGCCTGGGCAACGGCGAGACCCCACGCTTCTTCAGGTCATCCGTCGCCCACGCGATTACACGAGTGGCCGCCAGATTGCGGATTGGAGAGATGAAAGAAATAAAAATCACCTGCTGTGTCTACTGCGATAACAGGATCACCCCAGACGCCGTAACTGGATGAAAGAAAGTTAGTGGTCCATGTGCGGCCAGTATCCCTGCTGATGTAATATTTATTGATATTGGCAGCCCCGATGATGTTGGCCGGATTTTCCGGATCCATCATGATCGATGGTTCGTTTGGGTTGCTGATATTGCTGATCATGACGTTTTGACACAAGGCATTCGCTGCAGATGTCAACAGAATAATCAAAAAGAAGTGTTTATGCAATTTCATATCTGAAACGAAAATAGGGGAACAGAAGGATATGGAGTGATTTTGTGATGGAGTGATTTTGTGATGGATTGATGTGTGATATTTGATGTGTGATTTGAGATAGGTGATTTGAGATGTGAGATGTTTGATATGAGATGTGTGATTTCATGAAAGAATTGTGATTTGGTAGCCTGATTTTATTGGATCATCTGATCATTTCCATCGCCCGTTGGGTTCCGCATGGGCTGAATCTCAATAGCCCCATAGGGGCTTAAGGTTGGTAGCATCAGAGATGCAACAATCATAATCTCGTGCCGTAGGTACGAAACAAAAATCTGTGTCGTGGTAATAACAACCTCATTATTGGAAAGCTGTTTCAATGCACCAATTGCTGTTTTAAGGCTCCAGCCTTAAAACGTCTATCTACAATCTGTGTCATTTTGAAATCAATGGAAAGCAGCTTATAAGCTGCAGGTAATAATCAATCCCCTATCGTTGTTTTAAGTTTCCAAACTTAAAACCCATATCCCGAAAACTGTTTCATTTCGAAGTCAATCGGAAAGCAGCTTATAAGCTGCAGGTAAGTTTCCGCTCTATTTTTGAATTTTCCTTTTTTTCCGTTCCGCCTTTTCCGCCTTTTCTGCCGTTCTGCCTTTTCACCTTATTAATGTAACATCTCCGTACCTGAACGTCGAGCTTCCATCTTTGAATACAGCAACGAGTCTGTATGCAAAAACCCCCGGATTCAAAAATCTCCCCTTCAACTTCCCATCCCACGCAACACCCGCATCATTCGCAAAGAACTCCCTCCCCTCAAACACCATATCTCCCCACCGATCATAAACCATGAAAGAAACTATCCTCTCAACATCCTTCCCCGCACTGATCAGCAAACGATCATTGACATTATCCCCATTAGGTGAGAATATATTCGGGACGTATATGTCATTGTCGCTATCGACATACAATGTCATCGCATCTTCATCTGCACATCCATCAAGACTTGTGACAGTCACTGAATATGTGGTCGTAATGATAGGTGCAACGGGTTGTGTCAGACATTCAGGACAGTTTGGATTAATGAGGCCGGACCAGTTGATAGATGCGAGAGAATCGAAAGGAACATTTACGATGGCTTCGATGATGGTCGTATCACCGGGCAGAATGATCAGGTCATCGCCTAGATCGACATGGACCATCAGCGGAACATTAATCCAGATGATCTCTTTGACTTCGCAATCATTGGCGTCGAGTGCGGAGATTTGATATGTGCCGCCGGATAGATCATTGAAAACCGGCGAAGGCTGATAATTAATTCCATCGATCGAATAGCGGATAGGATCTATGCCGCCTGTTTGCTCCACGGTGATGCTTCCTTTGTCCTGGTCAAAACAATCGGGTTGTGAAACAACAAGGCTGATGGAGAATTCCGGTGGTGCGTTGAGAATGATTTCACTGTTTGATGTGCATCCGTTTCCGTCCGTTATCGTAACTGCGTATAATCCTTCAGGCACATTTGTGATACCAGGATCAGTGCTGCCTGTTGACCACAAGTATGAGAAGGGTAGTGTGCCTGTGACATTTGCTTCTGCACTTCCATCGCTTTCACCAAAGCAGCTAATTGCATAGCCGTTGTAGTCTGAAGAGACTACAGTATTTAATACAGGTAATGGATAC
Source organism: Saprospiraceae bacterium (assembly GCA_031392195.1). Lineage (GTDB taxonomy): Bacteria > Bacteroidota > Bacteroidia > Chitinophagales > Saprospiraceae > Opimibacter. Next base: position 2,162 of record JANMVA010000337.1, read on the forward strand.
AAGGTTGTTTCTGATATCACCAGGCTATCGCATCCATCCTGGCCGGTAAATAATTCTTCAGTGCTCCCAACCTGACCTGGATCGCATGTCTTGAAAGATATGATCGACGTGTCTGCTGAAACCAACGAGACAGTCAATGTAACGATGCTGTCACACCCATGTTGATTGATCAAATTCGTCACGAACACACCTGCCTGTGATGATATGCATGTTGTGGTAAATAATTCCGTTGCATCTGAAGGAAGCAGCTCGACGGTTTCTGTTACAATACTATCGCAACCGTTTTGATTTGTAAGTGTGATTACGATCACACCTGCCTGCGCAGGGTCGCATGTATTGCTTGTGATGAAAGTTTGATCTGTGGGAAGAAGTGATATGATTTCAGTGACGATGCTATCACATCCAAACCGATTGATAAGGTTTTGCACGACTACTCCCGTATCCGCAGGATTGCATGAAGCACTGTTGATAACAGTGAAATCACTGGCCGAATATGTCACGGTTGTAAACACTGTACTATCGCATTCCGATTGCGAAATAAAATGATCCTCAAATATTCCCAGGCTTGCAGAGTCGCAGGAGGTGGTGGAGAAATAGCTTGTATCTGGAACCTCCGCACTGATCTTGGTGATGACCAGGCTATCGCAACCGGATTGATTTGATAGTAATGATTGAAATACACCTATGCTCGCAGGATCACAAGAGATACCATTGATATAGCTGGTATCAGCAGGTGCGATGCTCACCGTTGTCAGTATCAAACTGTCACACCCTGCCTGATCAATAAGCAATTGTTGAAATACACCAAGCGCAGAAGAATCACATGTGGTTTGAAATATTTTTATCGTATCAGCCGGAGGGATCAGTGAAATCGTTGTGATGATGACGCTGTCGCATCCGTTTTGGTTGGATAATACTTGTGTAAATATTCCTATGCTGCCTGAATTGCATGATGAAGAAGAAATCAGTGTCGTATCTGAGGGAAGGAGGCTGACGGTGATTTCAATGGTGGTGTCACAGCCGGTTGGATTATTCAAATGCGTGATAAAGATTCCAGCCTCATCCGGATCACAGGTAACAGACGCAAAAGATAAATGCACTGCTGGCAGAACGTCAATATTGAAAAACACAGTACTATCACAACCATTGAGTGAATTATAAACAACATCGAATAACCCTTCTTCTGTCTCCCAATAGTACCCAAGGTAGATGCTGTCTCCATCACATAAACTAACATCAACATCGTGTTCATAGGTTGGGTAAACATCGATCCATTGATCCGCATCTATCATCTCAATGCATGCCGGCTCAGACGGAATAATTTCTGTGATGGTATAATGGGTCAATTCTCCTGGCTGAACATTGATAGTATAGATTCCAGTTACATCACTAAATACTAAAAGCGAACCAGGGTCAGAAGATATCTCGACAGATATAGGAAATGTTGCATCCGTATGAATGATAAGGGAGGCGGACTCATTATCGCATATTTCTGTATCACCTGTAAGAGAAACGTGAAAGATCGGAAGTATGTCCAGATAAACCGTATCCCTGTTGGGGCAATTAAAGTTGTTGCTGACAGTGACAATATATTCATTCTGAATTCCCACGGTGATGGATTGGCTTGTGGCACCGTTAGACCATTGAAAGCTTGAGCCAAAATTTCCGGCATTAAAGGTTGCAGTTTGTCCGGCACATCGCTCCTGATCAGGCCCAAGATCAATTGAAATTATTGGCAACTCATTTACCTGAATAAAAGCTGATGCTACATTGCTCATAATGCCAGACTCAGTTGTAAACTGAACTTCAACTGTTCGCAAGCCTGCTGTAGGATATAGAGCTGTATCGTTGTACCGGACAAATCGCAGTGCATCTTTGAAATCCCGGATTGTAGCACCCCCTAAATTGGTCATCGTAATCATTTCTGTTCCCTCGCCACTAATATCGATCAATGGTGTACCTCCCGTCATCACAAGAATTTCATTGGGAGCATCGGGCATTGGTGCAACAATTTCAACAGTCATCTCTGAAATAATCGCATCGATGAAAATATTAATATCCTCATCAGCTATGCTAACAGGATCGGCGAGGCAATCAAAATCAGAAGCATTATAATCTGCTTCTGGTGCACCAGAACTATCATTGCAATCAAGGTCTATGTAAACATCACATATTGTTGACGGAATGTGCTCAATGGAGGTTGTTAATTTCCTAAGATCATCTGGTACTGAGCAAATAGGTGTTATTGAGCCATCTATAAGATTAATTAACATCAGTTGATGAGCGATTATATCTAAGCCAATCAATGTATTACAAAGTGGTGATGCAGTCAATCCACTAAAAGCAACATTTGGTGGAAGTGAAACAACAACATTACTGTTTGTTGGATTTAAAGTGTCAATTTTTACTATTACATAAGAAACAGGGTCAATTGTTTCGACTGATGCATAGATATCACCATTAAAAAGAGTTAGTTCTCCTACAATTTCATATCCCGTTGAGCCAAGATTTGTTATAGTGCCTAGAGTAAAATTAAATACAAATAGATCACCTGGGGCGAGATTTGACATAAAGTAAAAAATACTATCAGAAATAAAAACAATCCCTTCTGTAGAAGGTAAGGTATCAGGTAGATTATAGAAAACAGAAAGATCACCCGTAAGAGGATTAATCAATGACAAAAAATCACCTATTATACCAAATAAATTTCCACTAGGCGAAAAAGAAAGTCCGCTTTGATATTCTGTATTCCCTATTAAACTAACCTCGCATTCACAGTACGAATTAGATATCTCAATTTCATAAAGATTCTCAAAACTTGTAGCATAATAGATCTGAGCACAATGTTTTGTGGGAATTAAAAACATTATAACTGAGAATATTAAGTAAAAAGAGTTGTTAACCAATTTAATTGAAGTTATAACAATTGATACGATAGAGACGTAGAAAATAAAACGTAATACAAGGTCGGAATATAATTAAATTGAGCTGTAATCACAACTACAACTGCAAATACAGCTCAACTTTAATTACTTCTAGCCACTTATTTCGCATATTATTCACACTCGCTAAGTAAGCAGCTACCATCTGTGCTGTAGTATACAAAACTAAACGCTGGTATCGTTATCAAGACAAAAACTGGCACTGTGACATCAGCTTGGCACGTCATTCTTATGACAATCTGCGCATTCGTATTATTGTAAATACGGAAAAAACCATTCTCTTCTTTACAAACAATCACTCGAGGATTACCTGGTGATTCCTCTAAAATAAAATCATCACCAAATCCGTGAAAATCAGAGCAATTACCTGGAGGGTCAAAAGTCCCACATTCATAAGTCCCATTTGAGAAACCACATGTTTGTAAATTTGCTACTTCAGTTCCACTCCAAAGTTCTATTGAGCAACAGCAATAGTCGACTGGACAATCTTCACAATCTTCCACGGTTCGGGTTGAAATCTTTTGTTCATCTGAAATTTCAGTTTCAGTAGTTTGAATTCCTGTTTTTTCGCAGGATATGTAAAAAAGACATGTCATGCATGTCAAAATAAGGAAAAATTTATACTTTTCCATGGTTTAGATTTTATTTAAGCTGAGAATTAGCCTCTAAAGCCCTCACGCGGAGGAGGCTGTTCTTATTGTTCAGCTGGCTTCAATAGTTGAAACCAATTACAGTAAATCTCCGACTGTATCTGGATTGGATCAAATCGAATCTTTGCCTGGAGATTCTACAAATGATGAAATATGCCACCTTGACTGTTATTGTTGCCAAGGTGGCAATCCTTGTAACGGTATCTTATAGGGGATTTTAACAAAAGCATGAATTGCTTCTGTTGAGGATTTGAGTTCGAAATATAAGTTCCGGTCATGTTAGTGGTGTTCTAGATTCTTAACCGGGTGCGACAATGATGTAATATACTAAAAAAAAAAACCATTTGCGCAAGTGATTTTAGTTAAAATTTGATTAGGAAAATGCGGGTAGCTTAGTTCTATCTAAATAATATTTGAAGGTTAATAACAGTATCATTTTTTGACCTCTTACGTTTCGTTTTTACTCACAATTTCTGACTAATCCAGGGAGAACAGCCCCGCGCGAAAAGGGATGATTATGCTGATTCTTTACTTGCGTATTTAAAATGAGGGATTGAAAAAGAACTTAAAGAAGTTTGTGTGATAGCACTAGATTTCCGGCTTCGCCGATTTCCCTTCGCTGCGCTCAGGGTATGGTGGCGATGAGAGCGCCACTTTTTTCCGGGGGCTGCACCCCCGGTTATGAGCTTTCAGCCTTTCAGGCCTTCCATGATGCATGTCGCTGTTTAAGATTTCAAACTTAAAACAGCTTTGAGATTATGTAGGAAGTCATTACTCAGACACAGATTTTTGTTTCGTACCTACGGCACGAGTTTTTGATTCTCGCATCTCCGATGCTACCGACCTTTGGCCCCGATGGGGCCGTGGAGATGCTACCCATGGATTGATTTTCCCTATGCGCTATGCTCTATGCCCTATGCTTTCCGTTCCGCCTGGTTGGTGAGCTGTAGCCCTAGGATGCGTGATAGCAGGTCGAACCATTCCGCCATTCCGCCTTTTCTGCCGTTCCGCCCTTCTACGTATATAATTTGTTCACTATCCTCACATACCCATCCACCCGCTCATTCATCTGCTTAAAATAAAACCGGAAGAAAAAATTCGGCACCTTCGTCGCTTCTAACCGTGTTAGATATATCTCATCCTGGATATCTCTCAAGGCAGTCTGTGAAATCTCTTTTTTATTACGGATCAAATCATCCAGATGCCGCGAAATAGCCTCACGTTTTTTAATCACACCCGTATGAGCCCGGATGAGCGAAATGAAATGTATGTAAAATGACAGGACCGAAAACAATAACAGGAATGTCATCATCGGATCTACTTGTTCGATCAGGATCAGGAGAAGCAAGATGATAGAGTAGAAGCATACAAAAAAGATGAGCAGCCTGCGGTATTGAAATCTCAAAGTGATATCCCAAGTTGTATTCGAATATTGAATCACAGCAACAGCGACCTGTGATGGTAATGATGGAGATAATAAAGTGGAGTACCAGTTATGAATGGGTTGGCCTTTATAGACTTTCGCAAGTGCATCGATTTCTGTTGAATTGGGTCGGGGCAAGGTTGTTTTCCAGGGAAGATCAAAAAGTTCTATATCAAATACTTCTTTAAACAAAGCTCCTTTGGATGTATTCCCTTTGAATGTATCCATGAAGACTTGGACAAGGATCGCGAGTGCAAACGAACAAATGAACAAGATCAGCTTGGTCTGTTCGCTTTTCGTGATAACATAGGTGATCGGGTAGGCGATGGCCAGAAAAATCAGGAGATAAGTGATCTTGATCTCCCACGACTTAGCGCGCGTATAGGCTACTGTCGACGCTTCCAGGAGCCTGACAAGTGAGGGATCATTTTGATTTTGAAGAATTGGATGCACTGAAAGGAAAAGCTTTGCAATGGAGATGCGAAAATAAACTTATCCTTAAAGTTTAACCAGTTTTTGAATACGATTCACTCCATTTCCTGTCACATGAATAAAGTATTGCCCTTTTTGTAGTGACGGAGCATTCACACTTAAAGATGATTCATCCTTCAAATCAGGGTTCATCGATAAAATATTTTTTCCATCAGTAGAATAAATACGAATGGAAAGGGGCTCAGTGATTTTTTGAGACCACCGGATTTCAAATTCAGATGAAAACGGATTAGGTACAATGATGAATTGATCTTCTAATGTCAGTTCGTCATCAATTCCTGTAACGACATTTCCTTCAAAGGAGCCGATCGATCGTG
>JANMVA010000382.1:0-2426 GCA_031392195.1 Saprospiraceae bacterium
CCACCCAAAACACAGTCATTGTCTTCAATTCCTGAAGAAGATAGCAAGCGACTAGTGTCTAAAAAATCCAGCAAGTTATCCCCATCGGAGGAAGACGGAAAAACCGGGGTTGTCACATTTGCGAAATCAAACAAAACCGCCATACTAACTCCGGATAAATCGATTCTGGAAGCATCGGAAGAAGTAGGCGTCAATATTGATTACTCGTGCCGGGTAGGTACATGCGGCATTTGCAAAACGAAATTGATTTCGGGGAAGGTAACGATGGAAATACAGGACTCCCTGACAGATGATGACAAGACGCAGCATATAATACTGGCTTGCCAGGCCAAAGCAACCGAAGCTGTTTCGGTGGATGCATAAAATCTGTATGAAAAAGGAAAGGTCAATCATCGGTGGTTTGCTTGTGCTGCAGCTTATTCTGTGGTTGGGATTTTTGCTGCATCGATCATCAATGTTTCCCGGCAGTTTAATAGGTGGAATACTGGCAGTAATAGCCGCATTGCTCCTGATCCTTCCACCATTACTCTACTCAGCAATTAAACGGATAACGTTTTTCAAAGAAAAAATAGCGAAGCGAATTTCACTTGGAACCATCCTAAGCTGGCATATTTATACGAGCATTATCGGGTCTATCCTTGCTATTCTGCACACCGGGCACCGATTCGAGAGCAACCTTGGCATATGGCTGACGGCCATGATGTTGTTGACTGTTTTGAGCGGCTTCATCGGAAGATATTTACTGAGTTATTCCTCACATGAACTACGTGAAAAACAAAATTTGCTAAACCTGCTGGCTACACAATACAACCAAATAATAGGCGTGATTGCGCAGAAGCCGAGTGTAGAAATCGCTTACGTGGTTTCGCAAAACTATATAAAACGAGCTTTAAACAGTTTTGTTGGAATTGAAACATCAACGACCGGTGCCGATGCACCACTTTCTCTTCAGGCAGTACGCCTTGCAGAGTCTATAGCAGACGTTGAATACTCGATCAAAACGCACGAGTTAATTAAAAGACGCACATCCCAGTGGCTTAAATTTCATATTGTAACATCACTGGCTTTTTATCTTTTGCTCATCATTCACATTTGGTCAGCCATTTATTTTGGACTAAGATATTTACAATGAAAGTAATGCTTACAATATTGCTACTCGTTTCGGCTGTTGTGGTGCTTGTTCATTTTAGCGACCGTGAGGATTCCAAAATGAATAGCTGGAAAAGCCAGGTGATGCCGGGTAAATTGTCAGCGGCACATGCATTGCTTTCAACCAATTGCGAATCCTGTCATACAGCGGTAAAAGGGGCTGATGATACGAAATGCATGACTTGCCACGCTGATAACAAAGCATTGCTGGGACGGCAGCCCACTGCTTTTCACGGTATCATTGGAAACTGTTCTTCCTGCCATATTGAACATCAGGGCATAGATGCAAATCTACGGGTCATGGATCATGAGAAATTGGCACGAATTGGAGAAAAAGTAATGGGTGGCAGGCATAACTCTTTACAATTTGGTAAATCACATTTGCCTGCTAACCATCCTCTCGTTTCGGAACGTGTGGCTCAACTCAATTGTGCGGGATGCCATAGCACAAAAGACAAGCATTTTGGTTTAATGGGGCAAAATTGCGCTTCCTGCCATGCGGCTACTCAATGGACTATTCCAACCTTTCAGCATCCATCGGTGCTCTCTGTCGACTGTGCCCAATGTCACCAGCCTCCACCAAGTCATACAATGGAGCATTTTGAAATGATTTCAAAGAAAATAGCTAACCAGGAAGACGCACAACTTAATCAATGTTATTCATGCCATAAGACCACCTCCTGGAATGACATACAGGGAGTGGGTTTTTATAAACATCACTAAAACTCAAAGTGACACTTGAAAACACTATATATACTTTTTGCTGTCTTTATGCCCACTTTATTGCTTGCGCAGCAGCATGATATGCACAATATGAGCATGTCAAAAACTAAAGGTTCACAAGGTTTTGGAGAGCGTGTAGCGTATTACCTGAATGTGAATGATACTCTGGTCACTTTTGCAAAGGGCAAATTGAAATCCGCCATTGCCATTAATGGTACCATACCTGCCCCCACACTCTATTTTACTGAAGGAGATACAGCCATCATATATGTACGTAACCTGATGAAAGAAGAAACATCCATTCACTGGCATGGCCTACTCTTACCCAACGCTGAAGATGGTGTTCCGTATCTGACGACTCCTCCCATTGAACCTGGTGACACGTATACATTTTCTTTTCCCATTATTCAAAACGGCACCTACTGGTATCACTCGCATACGGGTTTGCAGGAGCAGATAGGATTATATGGTGCGATTGTGATCTATCCCAAAAATGCAATAGCACAAAAAGAAAAAGTGATATTATTTTCTGACTGGACGAATGAAAAAATGTC
>JANMVA010000394.1:0-7800 GCA_031392195.1 Saprospiraceae bacterium
ACGCTACTCGCTGGGCTGAAAAACAAGGGAGAGTAGTGCTGCCGGATCCCGAACCTGAAAAGGGATATTTCTACCGATCAGATCATTTCAATTTCGCCAAAATCGGTATTCCGGCACTGTATGGGAAAGCAAGTTCAGAAAGTATGGAAAAAGGAAAAGAATTTGCTGAATCCCAAATCACTGAATATCGAACTAGTCGATATCACCAACCTGCTGATGAATACAACGATTCTTTTGAAGTGGCTGCCATCATCCAGGACGCGGAGCTTTACCTCAATATCGTAAAAGAATTGGCTAACAATGGTGACTGGCCTGATTGGAAATCCACATCAGAGTTTAAACCAATTCGTGATAAATCGCGACCGGTGAATTAAGAAAGGTTTTCCATCTGGTACACGAGGAGCGGGATCGAATGTTGAAAAGACATTTCCTTGGCCCTGTTTTTTTGGAAAATTTCTTCAAACCATCCTCTTTTGTGTGACAGGAGCGCCAGGACATCAATTTTCTTGTCAGTGACAAATGCTTCCAGTCCCTCATTGATGTCTTTATTCATGACGCAATGGGCTGACATGTTTTTATCATGATGCCATAGCTCGCAGAATGATTTAAGCTTTTCATGAGATGGAGCTGACTCATCTGTGTCTACATGAACAACATGAAGATGGCATCTCATGCTATCCCTGAATTTCCGAATGGCCTCGATGAGCACAGCATCTTCAGCTGTAAAATTGGTGGCCACAGCAATATGATCGATGACGCCATCAAACTCAGCAGTATCCGGAACGACCACAACCGGACAATGTGCTTCTTCCAGCACTTTACCTGAGACGGTGCCAAAAAAGAATTGTTCCATCTTACCTGCACCGGTCGTTCCCATCACAATCAGATCTGCTTTATTCGTATTAGCAGTCCGAAGAATGGCTGACACAGCTGCACCTTCTTCGAGCACATGGACCATCGGCACATGATAGTATCCGTTATCAATCGCAATGTCACGAAGGATGGGCACCTCATCTTCATAGTTCTCAAAGACTTCCAGGTCAATCGAATCATAGACCTCCCTCAGGGTGTCGGGCAGATTGAAGTTGCTGACATCGGGGCGGTCATATGCATGTACCGTGATGATGGAAGCGCCAAGATGATCTGCAATTTGAAGGGCAAAAATGAATGCGTTTTCCGCTGATTGGGAGAAATCCGTCGGATAAAGAATTTTTTTCATTGTAGGTTTCCCATTTGCTGATAAGGCTTGAAAATGGATATTGCCTTGGCTAAAATATTATTATTAGATGATTTATTTTCCAAACTGACAGGTATCTGATATTCTGACAAGCGGGGCGATTACAGCCACAAATTGAAATAAGGTAATTTTACCCGGTGATCAAATATAGCATTCCCTTTTTATTAGGTGCAACAGTTATTTTTCTGGGACTGAATTTACCATTCCAGCCTTTCTCCGGCCCACGCAGAGATCCTGTACCGGAATCTCAAAAAGTGGCTCATTCCATCAATTGTGCCGGATGTCATGGTACCGATGCCACTGGTCTTTCGCAGGTAGATAAGCAGGGGAACGATGTGAGCATTTTTAATGACTGGCAATTTAGCATGATGGGCCTTTCCGCCTATGATCCTTTTTGGCGAGCTACGCTGGCGCATGAAGTGAATCAGTATCCAACCCAGCAAGATGCGATCGAGACAACATGTCTCAAATGCCATGCCCCCCTTGGCAGTGTTCAGGCTCATTTGGATGGTCTCCCTTATTCTTATGCAGCGATGTTACAAGACACCCTCGGTCTCGACGGAGTATCATGTAGCTCATGCCATCAGCAGCCCGCAAAAAACCTGGGGAAAAGACATTCAGGAAATTTCCTCATCGATACGAACCGGATCATGTTTGGTCCATACCCAAATCCCTTTATCGGTCCGATGGAGCTGTATGTTGGGTTTGAACCAGAATTTGCCGAGCATATTTTCAGCAGCGGGATCTGTGCGGGCTGCCATACACTGATCACCGAGGCACTGGAAGATGACGGAACTCCATCAGGTCAGTTTTTTATTGAACAGGCAACCTATCATGAATGGCTAAATTCTGTTTATCCGCTTCAGGGAAAAGAATGTCAGTCCTGTCATGTGCCTTATATTCAGGATAGTGTCGTCATCGCCACTGATCTGCTTGCACTGGAAAAAAGATATCCATATGGCCTGCACCAGTTTTTTGGCGCGAATACGGCCATGCTAAGCCTGATGAAAGAAAACCGGAAAGAACTGAATATTGCTCCCAACAGTCCGGATACAGTGTGGAATGAATCCATTACAAACAATCGGATCAGCTTGCGCAAGGCAGGAGTCATTGAGATCAACTCCATTGAAATCCAAAATGATACTCTCATCCTCGACCTGACTGTTATCAATAAGGCCGGCCATAAACTGCCCTCAGGATATCCGAGCAGGGTCGCCTGGATACAGATTGAACTATCCGAAAACACAGGTGGTGAAGTCATCTACAAAAATGGGTTTCTGGATGATCAGGGACATCTGACAGGACGGGATTTTCCGTTTGAGCCGCATCATGAGATTTCAAGTTCTGAAAATGATGTTCAGATCTATGAAATGGTCATGGAAGATCTGCAAGGCAACCTGACAACCAGGCTTAATGCTGCTGCCAAGCCTTCTAAAGACAACCGGTTGCTTCCGCTTGGCTTCAGGATGAATCACAGTGTGTATGATACTGTTGCTATTTGGGGAGATGCTCTGATTGACAACCAATATGGCTCTGAAAGTCATTTAGGAAAAGACAATATTGAATACAGGATCGTGCTTAATGGTCAAAAGGGGTTAGCCAAACTGGATATAAGCCTTCGATATCACACCTTTCCTGCCCGATGGATGAATGATTTATTTGAGCACGACAGTATTGAACAAATTGCACAATTCAAATCACACTACCAGGGCTATGAATTATTTAATGAAATCATAGATTCAGTTGTCATCAATGAACTTGATTTGTCAACTACCTCTGTTTCATCTCCTCAGATTAAAACTCAAATTGAATTATTTCCGAATCCGGGGAATGGAACAGGAATAAACGTAATCAATAATCATCCGCAGTCGGTTGATTTACGATTCAATGTCATAGATGTAAGCGGGACGACGCTCCACTCTGGCAAAATGGATGAAAAGATATCCTTACCAAAAAATGCAAAACCAGGTGTTTACTATTTCCTGTTCTACAATAAGTCGGGATTGATCGGCATCAAACCTTATATTTTGTTATAGCTTAATCAATTTTCGAAAGAAATTCCGTTGATCATTCACGATTTGAATCACGTACGTTCCTGAAGCGAAGGATGACAGATCGATCTCAGAATAAGAATGCTGCGAGGAAATATTTTTAGATTTCAAAACAGCAATCCCTGCCTGATTGTAAACAATGATTTCATAATTCCCTTCTCCTTTTATTTCCAGTCTGGATAAACCCGTTGTTGGATTTGGCGAAAGAATAATGACCTCATTTTCACTTATCTCGTCATTACTAACTTCTAACTCCGATACAGCCCTGACCGGAACCAAATCGGAAGCACAAAAACGTTCTTTGGTGGACACCTTCCAGTCATAGAAATAGTAATAGTAGTTACCACCAAAAGTGGAAGTGCTAATTGTAATATAATCTTCGACCTCATAGGGATAAGACAGATTGTCAAAGGTTCTCCAAAGAATCGGACTGACCCCTCCAAAATTCTCTGTATTCAAGTCAGCGTTGGTTGATACTTCAAATTCACCTACGGGTAACTCCACATCCAATTCAATGAGATTTGCTCCCGGAATAAGGTCAACCTGAATTGAGTAAATAACATCATTGCCATCAAGAATTTCAATGATCCTGGCGCCTGCTGAATCAGTAAAAACTGTGAAGCTGTTGAGGACTACAGGATTGAACACTTCAAACACAAGACCACCATTGATGGTGAGGCCATTGTATTTAGTTTCACCTACATGTTGTGCAGGACCGAGGTCGAATGATTCCCTACCAAGTGATGTAATATTCTGCGCATATACAGTGGTACTTTCGGTCAGGTTTTCCAATATTAATTCCGGGCCTGTGCCAATAATATTTTCACCGCTCTCATCGTACCAGACAATACTGTCACCCAAAGCTGTCAGCAGTGCAGGCTCACCCACGCCAAAAGTATCCTGAGCTGTGACAGGCAATTCCGGAGTGGTGAAATCAAGATGTAGTGTGTCTGAAATCAAAGTTGAACAGTAACCTTCCACCACCACAACATAATCTCCTGTTTCTGACACCGTAATTGTTTGAACTGTATCACCTGAAGACCATTCAAATACATTGCCAATACTAGCGGATAAGACCGCCAGATCTCCTTTACACAAAATCTCATTTCCCTCATAAATAATATATGGCCTAACTGAATCGGGATCGACTATTACTTCAACAGGAGATGTCCTGACCAGGCACTCATCGATCTCATCCAGCAATGCGTAGTAAATTCCTGTTTCTTTCACGATAATTGAATCAGCCACAATTCCTGTACTCCAATGGACAAGGCCATTTGAGTTTTCAATCTTCAGTACCAGGGAATCATTATTGCACAGCACTTCCACTGCAGACCATTCCTTTAATGCTTTCGTTGCACAACCTCTCCGGATAGTGTGGTGTTCATCAATTGATAATTGTGTGTATGTCTCACGCTCTCCATCAGGCCACCTGATGATCAGACTATCAAAGGTCGTTTGCACTCCTAATCCAAAGATCATTTTATGTCCATTAGAAACCCCATACTGCTCTCCACCACGGACATCCCTGATCTGTATTCCCCACTCCCCATATAACAATGCCATTGCACCAATCGCAGATGGATTCACAACAGTATCCATCAATTCAATCGCCAGAAAATGATTGTCATTAGGTTCGGTAATAAATAAATTATCTGGACGAAACAAGTCGGGCGTATTGAAAGGGATAACAGAAGAAGCATACACATCCGTAAACCCGTCATGGTTCAGATCACCTAATGAGAAGGTTCCGAAAACAATATCATCAAATGGCTCATGTTTGGTGAATGTTTTGTCTCCATTATTCCGCCAGTAATCAACCCTGTCACCACTCACCAGGATATCCTGAAAACCATCATTATCAAAATCCCTAAACATACCCTGTAAAGGAATACCACCAATATTTAAACCTGCAGATTGAGTGACATTGATAAACGTATCATTATTGATGTTTTCAAATAGCTCACATATGACATCATGCTGGGTCATAAAACAATCCATGTCCCCATCATTATCCATGTCCCCGAAATCTGCTGTCCATGTCTGACGGCCATTGGCCAGTCCGTATGTTGCAGCTGATTCTATATAATTATTAGTCCCATCGTTGACAAACAAGGCATTGATACGGCGGGGATCTGTCGGATCATTGACTCCCTGTCTGCATTTTGCAATGTAAAAATCATTGTCACCGTCCATATCAAAATCGGTATACACGGATCCATAGTTTCCTGAATTATCAGAAGCAGGCACTGTGACAAAATCAAAGAAGTCTTCCCACACTAATGTGCCGGTTCCGTCATTTATCAGTGTATAGTTAAGACCGTTATCATTTAGCAGTACAGCATCGACCCAGCCATCCCCATTGAAGTCACCTGTGGATGCCCCTTGTGAAAAGAACGGTGTGACGACGAAGTCTGTATAGTTAAATTCATAGGTATGCGGTATAGCGTAAAGAACTTTCACCCTGTCATACGATCCTACCGTGAGAATATCATTAAATCCATCATTGTTGAAATCCGCCACGCATACATCATTTTGCTCCTGACCGGGGATACCAACAGGGAATGAATAGCGAACGAAAGGTCTATCCGGATCCGGTGTCTGATACTGGATAAAGACATCTGTTCCTTCACTCATTGTCACCAGGTCATCCAGGCCGTCGCCATTCATATCTGCAATACCAACCGGTACTGCGCTGTGCATATCTCTTTCAGCCAGCAGATCATTTCGCTTGGTGAAATTCTGGGCTTGTACGGAAAAGGAGAACAGAATAAAGCTTAAAAGCGTCCAAAAGGCATGTTTCATAGAATGGTCGTTGTTTGTGATTGTGAACAGACAAATTTAACATTAGAATTGTAATGTGTTTCTATATTGCCACAATGCACCTGATACAGGACATTCTTTCATTTACAAGGCATCGTTTTCATTCCCGTCGATGGGATTATTTCCATTCCCCTTATCTGTTTCAGTTATTGACCTATTGCTGTGACGATTCTAACCAGCTTGCGGGATTTGAGGAAATTGAGGCTGTCCGGTCTGCCCTGTCAGCATCTCAGGAAATGATCGGACTCCAGGATTATGGAGCAGGACATCAGGGCAAAATCTACCGAAAGGAAATTTCCATTTCCTCCATCGCCCGGAGATCTTTGAGCACACCTTTTCAGGGCAGGTTTATGGCCCGCCTGGCCAGGTTTCATAATCCTCAAACAATCGTCGAATTTGGAACATCATTGGGCATCTCTGCTGCTTACCTGGCAACGGGTAGTCCTGAAAGTGAATTCATCACGATAGAAGGTGATCCCATAGTCGGAGCTAAAGCAATAAGTGTTTTTAAAACGCTGGGGATTAAAAACATTGAATTAATCAATGAGACTTTCGAAACCACTATTAGAAGCAGAATTCAGTTAATCGATCGGATAGATTTACTTTTCCTGGATGGTAATCACCAGAAAGAAGCGCTCCTCTCATACTATCACACGCTCAAAAAACATTGCCATGAAGACACGATCATCATAGTAGATGACATTTACTGGTCTGCCGATATGACCTCAGCATGGATGGAAATCATCCGGGAAAAGGAAATAACGCAAAGTGTGGATTGCTTCCAGTTTGGACTTTTGTTTTTTAGCCCTCATTTCCTGGCAAAGGAAAATCACCGAATTCGTCTTCCCTTAAAAGCGTTTATACGGAATTAAGATTTATTCCGTTGGTACTGCCTTTTGAGGTGCCATTGCCTGCATTTGAAATCCGATCTTGGAGGCCGGCTGATCATCATCATCGTAATCTTCCCACATGGTGATTTCTTTGATAAAGTCTTCCATATGCCGCACCAGGAAAGGTGACTTTATTTCTTCAGGCCTGTAGATGGAAATCACTTTTGGCGAGCGGGGTTCTCCAAATCCTTCGATATATGGAAATCCGATCATCACCTGGATCTTACCATTAAAGAGCTGCTGATAGACGAGAGAGCCATTATGTTTGATCAGGGGTTTGTCTGTCTTGTCATTGATAATCTCAGAGATGCCGCTTTCTTCCGATCCCAGGGACAATACGATAAATTCCAGGTGACGGACTTTATCCACTACTTCGACTTTTCCTTCCAGCCCTGTCACCTTCAGCATATTCTCTAATTCACTTAATATGTGACCTCTTAGAAAAGATGTCCATCGTTCCCTGTAAGATTTTGTATTGCTGAGGATGCTTTGATACCTGGTCACTTTTGTGATTAAACCATTGTAATCGTCCATGATCGTTTATTTGGCGCTAAATATAAACCCTATCCGGTTGAATTGTTCTACCTGCCCTTCCTTCCATTTTTCAATCTCTATATTTGCCGCACATGAGGGCCATGGAAAAAAAGAAGAATAAGGACCTACCCATCAACAGCTGGCCCGACACAGTGGCGCAGGCGTTTACGCTGATGGCAACAGCCAAAGCAATGACTGATTTGTTTGAGGCTAATTTCAAAGAAGTTTCAAAATATGTGCATGCTACTTCAAGAGGTCATGAAAC
>JANMVA010000471.1:0-7756 GCA_031392195.1 Saprospiraceae bacterium
AGCAGTTCACGAAATTGAAGCATTTGGTCCTGTGTCAACCCTGATGCCTTATCACAATCTCGATGAAGCCATTGAGATCTCAAAAATGGGCAAAGGATCACTGGTTTGTTCAATCGCAACTCACGATCATAAAATCACACGTGAATTTGTTTTAGGAGCAGCATCTCATCACGGTCGAATCCTTGTTTTCAACAGGGAAACAGCGAAAGAAAATACAGGACATGGGTCACCTTTGCCCATGTTGACTCATGGTGGCCCGGGAAGAGCCGGTGGCGGTGAAGAAATGGGAGGTATGCGTGGTGTAATGCACTATTTACAACGTTGTTCTATCCAGGGATCACCATCGACTATCACAGAAATTACTTCTGTCTATCAATACGGTTCTGAATACAAAGATCCGGGTGTTCATCCGTTCAGGAAATATTTTGAAGACCTCAAGATTGGTGACACAGTTGTCACCCATAAAAGAACGATTACAGAATCTGACATTGTCAATTTTGCAAATGTCAGCTGGGATCATTTTTATGCACATACAGATGCGACTTCACTGGAAGGCACAATTTTCACCCAACGAGTGGCGCATGGATACTTCGTATTATCGATGGCAGCAGGATTGTTCGTTGATCCGGGAAAAGGTCCGGTCATTCTGAATTATGGCCTTGAAGAATGTCGTTTTACAAAACCTGTATATGCAGGCATGACATTAGGTGTGCGTTTGAGTGTGAAAGAAAAACTTCCTGTTGATCCGAAAGAAGCAGATGAGATCACGAAAGGAATTGTCAAATTCCTCGTCGATGTCTATGATGAAACAGGCGAAACAGTGGCAATTGCAACGATCCTGACAATGGTTCAGAAAAAGCCGGTGGAAAAAGTGCAGGCTTAAGCTAACTCCCTTCGGAAGATTGTTCTTCTTCTCTATACCTGGCTAATTTGCGATACTTTTCCATTTCAGAATCCCATCCATTCCAGGGAAAAGTAAAAAAGCAAGCCATCAGTGTACCTATGACGAGGGAATCAATCACATCAGTTTTAGTTTGGGTATCATTAAAAATTAAATATTCCACTATGGTTCGGACTCCTACCATAACTATTACAACTAACAGGAAACGTCTTACCATCTCGTGAATAAACTTCTTGGGCCAGTTTTTCATAATATTCGTAAATGAATGATTTTAGAAAAATAAAAACTGTCACAAATTACTTATTCTCCAAAAAGTAAATGGTTAATTCTCCATTAAGATAATACTACTTGGAGAAGAGCGTTTTGAGTCCGGTATCCTTTAATCCAACATCCTAAAAATCTAAAATCCAAAATCTAAAATCCAAAATCTAATGCTTCGACCTACCAGACTCAACCTCGTGCTACAGCTCAGCAACCATCCAAAATCTAAAATCTAAGCGTAAATTTCCAGCATGGAAGGATCAGTCAATACATCTCATCACAATGGCCTCGCTACAATCACTTTCTCCCATCCTGCCCACAACTCGATGCCGGGCTATCAATTAGCCGAGCTGGCAAAACAAATTAATGAAGCAGGTTCAGATAATTCAGTCAGGCTCATTTTACTAAAATCGGCAGGTGATCGCACATTCTGCGCAGGTGCAAGCTTTGACGAATTGATGACCATCACAAATGAAGTGGATGGAAAAAAATTCTTTCTCGGCTTTGCGAATGTGATCAATGCCATCAGAACATGTCCAAAAATTGTAATTGGCCGGATCCAGGGAAAAGCGATTGGTGGGGGGGTAGGTATTGCTGCCGCTGTAGATTACTGCATGGCAACCAATTTCGGCTCTATTAAATTAAGTGAACTTGCTTTAGGTATCGGTCCATTTGTGGTAGGTCCACCGATCGAAAGAAAGATCGGCACCAGCGCGTTCAGTCAATTAACTATCAATGCTACCGAATGGCAAACAGCTGAGTGGGCAAAAGAAAAAGGTTTGTATCACGAAGTATTCGACAGCATCGAACAACTGGATGCCTACATTCAACATTTTGCCGAAAAACTTCTAAGCGCAAGTCCCGAAGCCTTATATGAAATCAAAAAGATCTTATGGAAGGGAACGGAAGACTGGAACAACTTACTCGATGAACGCGCAGGCATCAGTGGACGACTCGTTATCACACCCCAAGCGCAAAGAGCGATCAAGGCTGCGACTGTTGCATGATGGCAAGGTGATTGAAATTTTTTCCCGCTATATTGAAATATCCCATATATTCGCAACTGATGAATACAATAAACAGAAATAATAATCAAAATTGGTGGCAAGGTACTTCACCCGGATGGTGTTGAACTAGCTGCCTGTTAATGTATTTCAAGATATTAAAAAGGTCTGCCGTTCGGCAGGCCTTTTTTTATTATATCCATGATGAAAAAATGAAACACAAATTAAATTGTTACATACACAAGGTCTATGCGGATCAGGTCACGCCAATCGGTGTATATCTCAATATCAGGGGACGTTTTCCAGGCAGCATACTATTGGAAAGTTCAGAGATAGATGATCAGAAAAACGCTCATTCCATCATTTGTGCTCAACCAATTGCCGGCATTCAATTGACCTCCACATGTTTAACTCAGTATGACAACATTCAAAAAACAGAAAAACCCACTTCTGATATTTTCCGGATCCAGGAAGATCTGAACCGGTTTTTTAATTCTTTCGAAGTACAAAACGATCATGGAGGCATTAATGGTTTTTTTGGCTTTCAGGCATTTGAAGCTGTTCGATATTTTGAAACAAAAAATGCAAATTTATGCGAACAGGCAGACGCGGAGCTTCCGCTGATCGATTACCGGCTGTTCCAATATGTCATATGCTTCAATCATTTCAACAATGAAATCATTTTTATAGAAAACGCATCAACTGAGAATTCTTCTACCATAGTCCAATTCGCTTCGAATGCATTGTCTTCACGCAGCGGAACATTTCCATTCAAGCTCACCTCCACTGAAACTGCATACACTCCGGATGCAGATTTTCTTGAGAACATAAATATCGCCAGGACTCATTGCAAACGCGGTGATGTGTTTCAAATGGTTTTATCCAGAAAATTCGGACAACCATTTCAGGGTGACGAATTTAATGTTTACAGGGCATTGCGACACATCAATCCCTCGCCCTACATGTTTTTTTTCGATTATAGCTCTTTCAAGATCTTCGGTTCTTCTCCCGAAACTCAAATCAGAATTATTAACCGGGAAGCCATGATCAACCCCATTGCCGGAACGTATAAAAGAACAGGCAATAAAGAAGAAGATGATCAGCTTGGAATATCCTTGTTGAATGACCATAAAGAATCAGCTGAGCATTGTATGTTGGTCGACCTCGCTAGAAACGATTTGAACCGGCATTGCAGCAATGTCAGCGTTTCGGCATTCAGGACCGTTAAGCAATTCAGCCACGTCATTCACCTGGTCTCAAATGTAAAAGGTGAACTAAATACCCTTTCGAATTCCATTGAAGTGCTTGCTGATACATTTCCCGCAGGTACCTTATCTGGTGCGCCTAAAATACGAGCCATACAATTACTTGCTCGCATTGAAAGAGATCCGAGAGGATATTATGGGGGGAGTATTGGATTTATTGATTTTAAGGGAAATGTCAATCAGGCTATCATGATTCGTTCATTTCTCTCTAAAAACAATGAACTCATCTACAGGGCCGGAGCAGGCATCGTATTAAACTCAAAGCCAGATAGTGAACTACAAGAAGTCGATAATAAACTGGCAGCATTGAGAACAGCATTAATGCTGGCCCAAAATTTCTAATCATGAAAGTATTGATGTTGGATAATTATGATTCATTCACCTACAACCTGGTGCAACTCATTAAAGAAAATACTGACTTCACGGTGGACGTCATTCGGAACGATGAGATCACGATTGAACAAATTGACGACTATGATAAAATAATACTCTCTCCCGGTCCCGGTCTTCCAATCGAAGCGGGAATTCTTTGTGAATTGATCAGTCACTATAAAACAACAAAAGAAATATTTGGTGTATGCCTCGGAATGCAGGCCATTGGGGAAGTATTTGGAGGAACACTAATTAATTCAGCTAACCCACTTCATGGCGTAGCAACACCGGTGACACATACCTCTTCAAGACTTTTCAGAAACATTCCATCCCCCTTCAATGCAGGACGGTATCATTCATGGATGTTAGAACCGGCTTCATTACCACCGGATCTAACGATTACGGCTGTCGATGACTCGGGTTTCGTCATGGCGATTGAACACAGGGATCTGCCGGTTTGCGGTGTCCAGTTTCATCCTGAAAGTATATTGACTGAATTTGGTAAGGATATCCTGCTTAATTTTTTAAATATTGACTGAATGAATTTCAAATCCGCTATCGGACAATTACTGGACGGGCTTAAGCTCAGCCAATCTGAAGCCTACCAATTGATGACCGGGATTGGAGAAGGAAACTATAATGAATCCCAAAATACTGCATTGATCATTGCTTTAAGCAGCAGGGATGTCACATTGGAGGAAATAATTGGTTTTCGCGCAGCACTATTGGATTTAAGCATTCCAGTTGCACTAACCTCTTACGATGCGATCGATCTTTGCGGAACCGGTGGGGATGAAAAAAATACATTTAATATTTCGACGATAGCTTCATTTGTTGTGGCAGCTGCGGGTTATAAAGTAGCGAAACATGGAAATTACGGTGTATCATCTATTAGCGGTTCATCGAATGTTTTAGAAAATATAGGCTATCGGTTTTCTTCCAATCCGACAAAACTAGAATATGAATTGGATGAATTTAACCTTTGCTTTCTTCATGCTCCCCTATTTCACCCGGCACTGAAAAATGTTTCCGGGATTAGAAAACAGCTGGGCCTCAAAACGATATTCAATACGCTTGGCCCCCTGGTCAATCCCGCCAGAACCCGAAAACAATTGGTTGGTGTTTATAATCTGAAACTGGCAAGACTTTATCACTATTTATTACAACACGATGCTAAAGAGTATGCAGTTGTTCATTCTGTTGATGGCTACGATGAAATCTCTCTTACAGCCGATGTCCAGTGCTTCTCCTCTCATGGAGAATACATGCTAAGTCCCGATCAGCTTGGCATGGATCTACTGACTTCCGGGGACCTGTATGGTGGAGATTCAGTTGATGATGCCCGTGAAATTTTTCTGCGAGTGATTAATAACCAGGGAACAACTGCTCAATCCAACGTAATCATTGCCAATGCCGCTATGGCTATTCGATGCTTTGAAAAAGATGCCCCGCTAGAGGAATGTGTTGACATAGCACGCAATTCATTAATTAGTGGCAAGGCATTTCAGTTACTAAAAAATCTAATTCAAAAACAATAACATGCTAAATGAAATTGTAGCCAATACCCGTAAACTGGTTTCAAAGAATAAGGAACTATACCCTGTAAAATTACTGGAGAGCAGTATTTACTTTGACTCTGGCGCTGTTTCCTTAGTACAATACTTAAGACGAAAGGACAAATCCGGGATCATTGCAGAGTTTAAACGAAAATCACCTTCAAAAGGAATGATCAATCAATATGCAGATGTGGTGAATACAACGATCGGATATATGCAGGCTGGTTCATCTGCCCTGTCCATCCTGACTGAAAAAGATTATTTCATGGGTAGAAGTGAGGATCTCACCTTAGCCCGCAATGCTAATTATTGCCCCATCCTTAGGAAAGACTTCATCATTGACGAATATCAGGTGATCGAAACCAAATCAATTGGTGCAGATGCTATTTTATTAATTGCCGCATGTTTAGAGAAAGATGAACTTAAAAACCTTTTGCGCTTATCAAATTCACTGGGCTTAGAAGTTCTGATTGAAATTCACGACAGTGCTGAGTTGGCAAAATTACCGGATTCCGGTTTCATCATTGGTATCAACAATCGCGACCTAACTACAATGGAGGTGAATATTGAAACATCTCTCAACATGGCAAACTTACTTTCCAGAGAGTTTGTATGGGTTTCAGAAAGCGGCTTAGACAATGTTAAAATAGTTAAGCGATTGAAGGAGGCAGGATATGAAGGCTTCCTCATGGGTGAACTTTTTATGAAGACACCCGATCCGGCTGCAACTTTAAAAGAATTTGTAAATAATCTAACAGAAGGATAGTATGCTGATCAAAGTATGCGGACTACGGGAAAAGGAAAATATTCTGGCAATCGATGCTCTTCGGCCTGATTTACTTGGATTGATCTTCCACAAGTCTTCTCCTCGTTATGTTGGAGAAAATATAATTCCTGAAACAGTGACATCGAAAGTTGGTGTATTTGTCAATTGGGAGATGGATGAAATTATTCGAAAAGCAGAAATGCATAATCTGCGTTATATCCAATTACACGGTTCAGAGGATGTTGAAACAGCAAAGGAATTAAGTCTGCAAGGCTTTAAGGTGATCAAGGTGTTTCAGATGGAAAATGAAATAGATAATAACCGAATGGCTGACTTTGCCCCTTTTTGCCATTATTTTCTATTTGATACAAAAGGCGCAAACGAAGGAGGCAATGGCATAAAATTCAATTGGAGCTTACTGGAAAATTATCAGCTTTCCATTCCCTTCCTGCTAAGTGGTGGAATTGCTCCTGAGGATGTTGAATTCATTAAGGCTATTCAGCAACCATTATTCACTGGGGTAGACATCAATAGCAGATTTGAATCCGAACCAGGTATAAAAAATATTACAGCTCTTAAAATGTTTATTGATGAAATTAGAAACTAATCGGTATAAGCCCGTGGAAGGGTTTTATGGTGAATATGGCGGAGCCTATATTCCTGAATTGCTTTTTCCCAACATAGAGCAATTGAAGGAGCATTATGAATCCATTATTCAAAATGAATCATTTCAAAAGGAATATCAGTCCTTGCTTAAATATTATGCAGGTCGGCCTACCCCATTATATTATTCTGATAAACTTTCGCAAGAACACAATGCAAAAATATTCTTAAAAAGAGAGGATTTAAATCATACCGGTTCTCATAAAATTAATAATGCGCTAGGTCAGGTATTACTAGCTGAACGTTTAGGGAAATCCAGGATCATTGCAGAAACAGGGGCTGGTCAACATGGTGTTGCAACTGCAACAGCTTGTGCATTGCGGAATATAAAGTGTGTAATTTATATGGGTGCTGTGGATGTTGTCCGGCAGTCGCTGAATGTGGAACGCATGAAAATGCTGGGCGCCGAGGTTATTCCTGTCTACAGTGGAAGTAAGACCCTGAAAGATGCAACCAATGAAGCGATCAGGGATTGGATCAATCATCCAACGGATACACATTATGTGATTGGTTCAGTGGTGGGGCCACATCCTTTTCCGGACATGGTGACCATCTTCCAGTCTGTGATCAGCGAGGAGATTAAAAACCAACTGACAGATCAATGCGGTATTGATCATCCCACTCATATCATTGCTTGTGTTGGTGGTGGTAGTAATGCTGCCGGAGCATTTTATCATTTTATTGAGCATGCTTCAGTTCAGTTAGTGGGTATTGAAGCTGCTGGCAAAGGACTTGACTCAGGTAAAACAGCTGCAAGTCTGGCAAAAGGGACGAATGGAGTCATCCACGGCTTTATGACTAAACTAATGCAAACAAAAGACGGTCAGATTGTTGAGCCTCATTCCATTTCAGCGGGACGACGACGAGCTCCCTCTCCCGGCTTGGCTCAACCGACTTAGCAAAGCTAATTTTGGAAAGGAACTCATTCTGTACTTTCTCTCGAAAATCGTCATTCGCGAAGGCTGTAT
>JANMVA010000333.1:0-9261 GCA_031392195.1 Saprospiraceae bacterium
CATCGAACGCCATCCCCACCGCACCCGCAGCCTGCAAAGGAGCCGGAGCGCCCACCGTCAAGAAATCGTGGACCTTACGAATCGGTGACGTGAACTCGAACGGTGCAACCGCGTAGCCGAGCCGCCATCCCGTGCACGAGAACGTCTTCGACAATCCAGAGATAGTGACGGTGCGCTCCCGCATCCCCGGCCACGTGGCCAGAACGTGATGCCCGCCGGCGTAGCGAATGTGCTCGTAGATCTCGTCCGTGATCGCGATCACATCGTACTTCAGACACAACTCCGCGATTAAACCGATCTCCTCGCGAGTAAAGACTCGCCCGGTTGGATTGTGCGGAGTATTCACGACAATCGCCCGAGTCTTATTCGAAAAAGCAGCGCGCAACTTGTCGGAATCAAGGCGCCAGTCAGGCGCCTCCAACGGCACGAACACCGGCTTCGCCCCGGCGAGTATCGCGTCCGGCCCATAGTTCTCGTAGTACGGCTCGAACACGATCACTTCATCACCCGGATCGATCAGCGCCAGGAACGTCGCCGCCATCGCTTCCGTCGCGCCGCAGCAAACCGTGATCTCACGCTCCGGATCCACGGTCATCCCGTACCAGCTTCGGTACTTCTCCGCGATCGCGAGCCGCAGTGCGGGACTGCCCCACGTGATCGCAGGCACGATGCCCTGCCGCACAATCTCGTCACCGGAAATATCAACATCATGTCCACTCTCGGCTTTCGTCGCAGGCGTGATGATCGGAAATTCAAATGCCTGGTTCGGGATCATTCCGTCAGGCATCGCTTCACCACAGAGAATTCTTTTTCCCGAACTATACTCTCTCAATGCATGTCCCGCCAGGTAGCCTATGATGACCATCTCTATCCGGATCGGATCACACAACACACCAATCGTAACATTCGGATGCGGGGTTGCCCGTTTCCAGTTGGGTACAATATCATTTGTGGCATCCAGGAAATAACCCGCTATCTGGTTCAATACCTGCCCCTTATAAGGAATAGGTCGTGGAAGGATATGATCAAACGCTGAAATACGGTCAGTAGCCACAGCCACCATGAGATCATCTACATAATATACATCTCTCACTTTTCCCCTGTAAAACCCTGTCTGACCTGGCAATGAAAAATTTGTCTCGGAGATTGGCATAAAATTTGGACGCTTATTGTTAGGATTATGTTATTGTGGGGCAAAATTGACCACCTGACTTGACATAATGAAATAAACACCCATATATTTGCTTAGAATCATGAAAAAATCGTTTAGTCATATTTCCTGCGCTTGTTGTTGTTGCCATGCTCGACCTCCGGGTTGAACACAGGAAGTGTGCTATCGCTATAAAAAATACACGAAGCCTTTCAGTTCATCCGGATTGAAAGGCTTTTTTCATTTTATCCATTTCGAATAATGACATCACAAATAAAATCACAATCACTAGCAAAGGCTTCACTACCCCACGTAGGTAACACTCCACTGTTACAAATGAAAAGCTTGAGCACTGATAAAATAAGGATTTGGGCCAAAGCAGAATGGCTACAACCAGGTGGTAGCGTGAAAGCACGTGCTGCACACGCTATCATTTCGGATGCCATCAGTAATGGTCAGCTAAATGAACATAAAATACTTCTGGATGCTTCCAGCGGCAATACCGCAATCGCTTACGCAACTCTCTTGAAGCATATAGGATGGAAATCAGTGATATGCCTTCCATCCAATGCTTCCGCCGAACGCAAATCAATTCTCAAAGAATTAGGAGCTGAACTGATTCTGACATCCGCACTGGAAGGAACAGACGGTGCACAACGCGTAGCATCCGACTTGTTCGATCAAAGACCCGACAAATACTATTATGCAGATCAGTATTCAAATGAATCAAACTGGAAAGCACATTATCTGACCACCGCAGAAGAGATCTGGAAACAAACGAATGGACGAATTACACACTTTGTCGCGGGACTGGGAACGACAGGAACTTTTACAGGGACGGGAAAGAAGTTAAGGGAATTAGGTGACATCCGGTTGGTTGCATTGCAACCGGACTCACCTCTTCACGGCCTCGAAGGATGGAAACACCTGGACACAGCACATGTGCCAAAGATCTATGACCCCGAACTGGCGGATGAAATCATCCGCATCGATTCTTCGGATGCATTTGATCTCATCAGGTTCATTGCCGATCATGAGAATTTATACATATCTCCTTCAGGGGCCGCCAACCTGAAAGGAGCATTGATCATTGCATCACAAATAACAGAAGGCGAAATTGTTACAACCATCGCCGACACACTTGAACGATACACAGAAATTCAAAAAGAAATCTTTAACTGATGAGCACAGCAATCAATCAGGACATCCTGAAAAAAATACAATACCATCTCGAATCTTCCTATCCAAATGAAGCCTGCGGTTTCCTGTTAGGATCAGAAGTCAACAGGAAGCGATTGATCACACATTCTATCGATGTGGAAAACAAGTCAACAGAAAATCTGAGAAGACGATTCGTAATTGAACCGCTTGACTATCTCAAAGCAGAACGCCAGGCTTTGAAAGAGGACCTTACCTTATTGGGAATTTATCACTCCCACCCTGATCATCCGGCCATCCCCTCCGTTCATGATCTTGAATTTGCACAACCCTTTTTCTCGTATTTCATCCTCTCTATCCACCAGGGAGAATTGGCCGCGACAAAAAGCTACCGGCTATTCGATGGAAAGTTTATCGAAGAAAAATTCTCCATCATCGAAGAACACAGCTTAATCAAAGATTAAGCATACCGGTTGCTGGAGTTCTCTCCTGCAACTATAGAAAATCCCGCTGGAGTTCTCTCCTGCAACCAAATAAAAACTGCTGAAATTCTCTCCTGCAACCAAAAAAAGTATAGTGAGCAAATCCAAAATCCAAAATCTAAAATCTAAAATATCATGGTAACCATCTTCATCCCCACGCCCCTTCGTCGCTTCACCAGTGAAAAATCCACAGTTTCAGTTGTGGCCTCAACTGTTGCAGAAGCCATCAGGTCATTGACCAATGCCTATCCGACTCTGTCACCATACATCTATGATGAAGGTGAGCTGATCCGTAAACATGTCCGCATTTATCTCGGTGAGAATGATATCCGTGAAAAGCAAGGACCTCAAACTCAACTGAAAGAAGGTGATGAGTTGAGTATCATTCCCGCCATTGCAGGAGGAACCGAGGATAAATAAGCAGTAATGTCAAATCGATTGGAACATATTCAATTCTCGAAAGAAGAGCTTGAGCGCTACAGCCGCCATCTCATTATTCCCGAATTCAACATCGAGGGCCAGCGAAAATTAAAAAACGCGCGTGTCCTCGTCGTGGGAACAGGAGGGCTTGGCTCGCCTTTGTTATTGTATTTAACAGCAGCAGGGGTTGGAAATATTGGTATCGTTGATTTTGATGTAGTCGACAAAAGCAACCTGCAAAGACAAGTACTTTTTACAACTGCTGATGTAGGGAAACCAAAAGCAGAGGTT
Source organism: Saprospiraceae bacterium (assembly GCA_031392195.1). Classification (GTDB taxonomy): domain Bacteria; phylum Bacteroidota; class Bacteroidia; order Chitinophagales; family Saprospiraceae; genus Opimibacter. The sequence goes on from JANMVA010000333.1 coordinate 3,502, forward strand.
GCGAAGGAAAGGCTTCAGGCATTAAATCCATTTGTCAATTTTGAGATTTTCAATACCCGGCTTGACAGCACCAACGCGTTGGAGATTATTTCGAAATACGATATTGTGGCTGATGGCACAGACAATTTTCCAACGCGCTATCTCGTCAATGATGCTTCTGTGCTGGCAGGAAAAATAAATGTCTTTGCTTCCATCTTTCGCTTCGAAGGCCAATTGAGTGTGTTCAATTATCTCAACGAGGATGGAACAAGAGGACCTAACTACCGTGATCTGTTCCCTACTCCACCACCGCCTGGTCTTGTACCAAGTTGCGCGGAAGGCGGGGTCATCGGAGTTCTGCCGGGAATTCTGGGAAGCTTACAGGCCAATGAAGTCATTAAGGTGATCTCAGGTATCGGAACCCCTCTGTCAGGGAAGTTATTTCAATTCGATGCGGCAGATTTTACGACGCGAATTTTCAAGCTCGTCAAAGATCCTGATAATCCAATTTCAGGTTTGAAGCCAACGCTCAAAGAATTGATTGACTATGAAATTTTCTGCGGCATTGAACCGGGGCATGCAAAAAAAGAAAACCATCACGACAAAGAAGAAATCTCTGTCAGAAAACTGAAAGAATGGATTACTTCCGGTAAAGACTTTCAACTCATCGATGTCCGCGAGCCATACGAATATGATATCGCCAATATAGGAGGCGTCCTTATTCCAAAAAATACCATACTGGAACACCTGGATTTACTCGACCGCAGTAAAGACGTCGTTGTTTATTGCCGCTCCGGAAAACGCAGCAAAGATGTAATTGACCTTCTGAAAAAAGAAGCCGGCCTCGATAATCTGCTAAATCTGAAAGGCGGCATCCTCGCCTGGGCTGACGAGATCGACCCCACCATGGCTAAATATTGAAACTGAATACTTCCAATGATTTTATTTAATCATTTTTTAGGATAAATTTGATACCCCACGACAAATCACCAAATCACCAAATCACCAAATCACCAAATCACCAAATCACCAAATCACCAAATCTCACATCTCACATCTCAAATCTCAAATCTCAAAATTATGTCTATTAAACTCGGCGAAATTGCCCCAAATTTCCAGGCTGAATCCTCTGAAGGCCCAATCGATTTCTACGAATATCTCGGCGATAGCTGGGGTGTTTTATTTTCACATCCGGCTGACTTCACACCCGTTTGCACCACAGAATTAGGACAGGTAGCAAAGCTGAAAAAGGAATTTGAAAAACGGAATGTCAAAATCCTGGCATTAAGCGTTGACCCCGTTGATTCACATGAAAAATGGATCAGCGATATCAATGAAACGCAAAATACCACTGTCAATTTTCCACTGATCGCAGATCACGATCGCAAAGTCGCATTGCTATATGATATGATCAACCCGGAAGCTGCGGAGAAAACAACCGTGCGCAGTGTATTCATTCTCGGCCCAGACAAAAAAGTAAAACTTACCCTGACCTATCCTCCCAGTACCGGAAGAAATTTTCAGGAGATCCTTCGGGTGATTGATTCGTTACAATTGACAGCCTACCACAGTGTGGCTACACCCGCCGATTGGGTTCAGGGAGATGATGTTGTCATCCTTCCTTCTGTACCTGATAGCGATATCCCGACAAAATTTCCAAAAGGTGCCACGCATATCAAACCATATCTGCGTACTACTCCGCAGCCAAATTAATTAGGCATCTGCAGATAAAATCATTATTGTAGAGACGCAATCCCGATAGCTATCGGGATTGCGTCTCTATCTAAAAGATATCTGCATTATTTGTTTTTCATCAAGCCAATAATCTTCTCGAGATTCCTCTTCCTCGCATCCTCCGTCTTCAGATAACTGAAGTATTTAAATATCTCCTTTTGTCTGGATGGCGTCTGCAAAAGAAATTGTTCAAGCACCTTATACTTTTTCAACTCCTTTCTCAATTCTGTTGGCATTGAAATTTCGGTTTTCGGTCTTTCATCCTGCTCGATGATAAACCTGGCTTTATCACCGACCTTGACGTCGCCACCTTTCAGCATTGGGATATTGACATAGAGTCTGAAAGGACCGTCCTTGACAGGACAAAGAGTTTGCCGGAAGGAATGCTCATTGATCGTACCCTTTACAGGAATATACCCTTTGGTTGCAATAAGCTTTGAAGAAATACGGTCAGGCACATCTACACATGGATTGATTCCAACCTTGTAAATCTGAGCACTAAATGAAAATCCCATTGGGAACGAAGAAATATATCTTTAAGAAAAGGGAAATGGAGAATAGGGATTAAATATTCTTCACCAGGTTTCGGTGAAAGAGAATGTCTTTCAATTCATGCAACACCTTGTACTCATTTGGCAATACTTTTTTAAATGCTTCTTTGATCGCAAAAAAAGTACCCTTCTCCAGGATGATCTGATCCATCATTTCGATTTTGGATGAAACCAGCTTGATATCCTCTTTGATCAGTTTGCGGATCGATGGGATATCATGCCAGTCACCTTCGATGGCACAGGTAAGTGCTGTAGATCCGTCCGGCAACACATTCGTCTCGAGCGCAATAAAGCGATTGCCCACTTCCAGGTTCTGATCATTGTACTTTGCTATGTCCGCAAATGGAATCTGCCAGTTTTCTTTATCGAGATCTGAATTGACGAGGAATATCTCCAGTCCCTTTTCATGAAAACGGTAGACAACTACACGAATGCTATCAAAAACTGTCATATGAATTACCTTGTCTGAAACGCGTTATTAAATGTACGCTGGAAAATCCGTTTATCGTTTTTTATTTGTCATCAGCCTCGTCACGATCTCGTAGAGCGTAAATGACAGGAAAATCCCTTCTTCTTCTTCATCCAGGTGCCTGATCAATGTATAAGCGCGCTGTTGGTGCGAATGCGGCCGCAACGGATTAAACATATGCCCGACCTCCTTCTCCTTTACAATCACTGAAAGCAAATCATTCGAATAAGGCTTGATCCTGCCCAATACGGTTTTGGAACGCAACCCATACATGACATTGTGCTGATCAAGCATAGCTACGTTGTTTCCATTAAAATAGATTTGGACATCCTGCTTTTTTATCCGGTAGATAAACTCCATGTTCTTTGTACGGCAGACGAGTAAAGCATCCCGGACGCCCTTAATATAGTCCTTGTAGCAAAAAGCAATCATGGGTTCGTAATAGATGGATTGGATCGTTCCGCTTAATACCTTGTCAAGCCCTTGCTTCTGTGATTTGCATTCATACTTCAGAGAAAGCAGCTCCAGCTCATTCTCTTCCTGAAACGGGATGAGGTGATTCTGGACAGGCCGCAGCATCTCACGCATGACCGCGAGGTCCTGGTTGATTTTTCGTGTGCCAGGAGAAACTCCAAGAACTCTTCTGAGTAAGTCCTCAATCATAATCCGGCGATCAAGATACAGTTATTTGAAAATGAATCCTTCGGGTATTATACCATGGATCCAGGAGTGTCTGGATTGTTTTCAACTTTTGATTGGTGTGAATTCCAATGAGGATCACTACATGTAGGTCCGGATAGTCGTGTTCTTTCGCATAGTCTTTCTCAACCTGCGGATAGCTCTTTCCTTGATTTGACGAACCCTTTCTCTTGTAAGTTCCAGTTGTTCACCAATCTCGTCAAGTGTCAGAGGTTTTTCACCCTTCAGACCAAAATAATAAGCTAACACTTCAGCTTCACGCGGAGCAAGAGAGTTGAGACTATATTGGATATCAAGTCTCAGCGATTCCTCCATGAGTTTGAGATCAGGCTGCATTTCCCCGTCGGTCTCGATCATGTCCAGCAATGTAAAGCTGTCTTCATCTGAAGACACTGGTGCATCAAATGACACATGACGGTTTTGGCCAGGCATGGCATTGACTACATCCCGGAGAGGTACATTCAACAGCTCGGCCAGCTCTTCATGTGTTGGATCGCGCTCAAATTCCTGGACGAAGGAGACATATGCTTCATTCAGCCTGTTATACGAAGTTGATTTATTATGGGGCATCCTGACGATACGGGCATATTCAACTATAGCCTGTAGAATACTTTGTCTGATCCACCAAACGGCATAAGAAATGAATTTAAACCCCTTCGTTTCGTCAAATCGCTTGGCTGCTTTCATCAGACCTACATTGCCTTCATTGATCAGATCACTCAGCGACAATCCTTGATTTTGGTATTGCTTTGCTACGGATACAACAAATCTCAGGTTAGCTTCTGTCATCCGCTCCAGTGCAGCCTGATCTCCAGCCCTCGCTTTAGCTGCTAATAATGTCTCCTCTTCGGAGTTCATCATATCGATCTTGCTGATATCCTGAAGATATTTTTCGAGTGCTAAGCTCTCCCGACTGGTGATTCTGTTGGCAATCTTTAGCTGACGCATTTGGCGGTTATTTTAAAAAATGGGGTTCAATGGGACTTTGACCTTAGAAGGTACAATGGTGACTGTTAAAAAGTTCACAAGGTTGGTTTCTCATTTACTTTTTATCAAAATTCGCTCCGAAACACTTCAAAACCCTCTGCCTGCTGTGTTGTTATTATTTCATTAAGATATCCTGATAGACTAACGTACCGGATACCTCTAACGTCTTAACGGATAACTAAATGAAGTTCTTATGAAAAATTATAATTGCCTTTCTATCCTCCTTCTGCTGCCATTGATGCTGCTAGCAGCCTGTGATAAAAAAACCAATGCTTTATGCAACCAGATATCACTGGACATACCGTTTACAGCCAAATTAGATGAAACCTGGTGCCTTGATAACTGGAAAATTCGTTTCGGTCCTTTTCTCGAAGATAGCCGGTGCAATGTTCCAGGTATAGAATGTATCTGGGCAGGCAGATATGTGATGGGTGCTACAATTGATAATAATGGAGAGACCGTTCAGGATACCTTTTATGCAGTCGGGGACTGGAGAGATACCTTATATAGCGGACCATACCAGGTGATTTTAAACAAGGTATTTCCTGAAACCAGGCCGACTACGGATCAGTTGGATCCATCAGCTTATTCATTTGAAATCATCGTAAAAAAATAGAATCAATATGCGATCATCCTAAAATAAAAAAGCCTCCTTTCGGAGGCTTTTTTATTTATGCGGACACAACTTCTGATTGTGTTGCTATTGACTCTATCTTCTTGGACCTCTGTCACCGCCGCCACTCCTTCCTCCGCCACCGCCACCATCTCTTCTCGGTCCGCGATCATCCCTGCGAGGGCCACGGTCATCCCGCCTGCCCCTGTCTCCTCCCCCGCGATCATCTCTGAAAGCTGAGCGTTCGCGTTCGGGTGGACCATCCTCTCCGTGACCATCTTCATACTCACCATTCTCATTCTTCTTGCGTTCAGGTTTTGGCAAAAGCGATTTCCGGGACATACGCATCTTTCCGGTGCGCTGATCTATTTCGACGACCTGCACTTTTACAGTATCCCCTTCTTTGAAAACCTCCTCAACATTATCGATTCGGGCATGAGATATTTCAGATACGTGCAACAAGCCGCTTTTATTTCCCATGAAGTCAACAAAAACACCATATGGCATGATCGTCCTGACGATTGCTTCATATACATTTCCTACTTCAGGCACATGTGTGATCGACTGGATACGTTTTACCGCGGCCTCGATACCATCTTTATTAGCACTGGCGATATTGACAATCCCCTTATCTCCAACCTCTTCAATATTGATGATGGTTCCGGTTGATGCCTGGATCTCCTGGATAACTTTTCCCCCAGGGCCGATGACAGCACCAATCTGACTTT
>JANMVA010000536.1:0-5257 GCA_031392195.1 Saprospiraceae bacterium
TTCAAGTAGAGTTCAGACCATGAGTCTAGCTGAGCACGAGATTTTGAGCCAGGGCAATCTGAATCAAGGTAGAAGTCTGCAGGTCGTTGAGCGTAAGTCGAAACGACATTTGGTCACTTCGACTAACGCTCAGTGACCAACAGCTTTTCAAGTAGAGTTCAGACCATGAGTCTAGCTGAGCACGAGATTTTGAGCCAGGGCAATCTGAATCAAGGTAGAAGTCTGCAGGTCGTTGAGCGTCAGTCGAAACGACCTCATAGAAACACCGGTATTGCAAATATCACCGACCCGATCAAAAACAAATAAGTCAGCAGATGCACCATCGGATGATCGATGCGCAGGAAAATAAATTGTTCGATGGTGCGGCCAAGCCAGAACAATGACATGCCGCCCAGGAAAAAATTTCCAAAGGTTGTATTGAGTAGTGCGTCAGGAAAAATAAAACAGGCGGCTGCGACGAACAGAAAAAAATAGATCAGACGGATATTGGCGATCTGCATGATGGCCTTGTTATGCGGGTCCAGTTTTTCGAGGTCTTTCTTCCATCCAAAAAGCTTCCAGAACCCTGCGTGAAACACAGCGAAGCCCAGCGAATGAAACCCGCAAAGAAGTAACATAACCTGGTCATTCATACTAAATGCAATAAAGTCAAATTCTAATCCGAAAACTGCCGGGCAAAGTCATCCAGGGATGCAAATGAACCATCGACATCCGGATGTTGCCCGGAGATGCCGGTTTGTGATGAATGAATCAGGATCGTGTACGTCCCCGCATTTCTTCCCAATTGTATATCACTTATTTTATCGCCCACCATGATCGATTTAGCAAAATCAATTTCCGGATACATGTGGGCTGCTTCCAGTAACATGCCCGGATTGGGCTTGCGTTCAAAATGGAGATCATCTACGGCAGTGCAATAATAAAGATCATCGATCCGTCCACCTGCATTCTGCAATTCATCGATCATGTGTTGGTGAATATCGTTTAAGGTTAACTCATCCATCAATCCTTTACCTATTCCGCGTTGATTCGTGACAATGATTATTTTTCCAAATACTTTACTCAGTCTTGCAATCGCTTCTTTCACGCCGGGAATAAACTGAAATTCATCCATATTAAAAACATAACTCTCATCCTTATTGACATTGATCACACCATCCCTGTCCAGGAACAATGTCCAGGACTGATCTATTCTTCCATAATCCAATACGGGGTAAGCCAGTTCGATCTGGACTTTCTCAAAATCCTGTGGAATTCCGATATCAACGAAATATTTGTCCTGAATGACACCATGAAAAGGAGTGACTTCAAGGAACATTTCGAGGAAATCCTTTTCAAAAGAAAACACATTTGGAAGCTTCCTGTTGATGAAGTGATTCCTATTCAGGATATAGACGCCTCCATTGATGTTGCCGCTTTTCGTCAACTTCTTTTCTTTAAACTTTGTGATCCGTCCATGATCACCGATTTCCACTGCACCATACCGGTCAAATCCCATCATTGGTTTTAATGCCAGTGTACAATCAGATTGATTTTCTACATGGTGATCACACAGATCGTCAACATCGATTTTAAAAAGCGTATCGCCATTAACAATCAGGATATCCCTGTCGCTCGTTTTTCCTAAAGCAAGGCGAATTGCCCCACCTGTTCCCAAAGGAGATTTTTCAACAACGATAGAATAATTGAGATAGCTATAATTCTCTTTTAAGAATTCCTCAATCATCTCATGCTTATAGCCAAGTGAAAAAACAATGTGACGAATTCCCTGCGATAATAAATGTCTGATTACGTACGTCAGGAATGGCAAACCGGCAACCGGCGCCATCGATTTTGGCTTATCGGGTACAGCATCTTTCAATCGTGTCCCCAGTCCACCGGCTAATATGATGGCTTCTTTAATCAAAATAGCCGTCTTCTACAAGCTCACAAATAATGTGGCCCAGCATGATATGGCTTTCCTGTATACGTGGCGTGTCCTTAGACGGCACATTGATGAGGAAATTACTTTCCTCTTTCATGTAGCCACCAGTCTCTCCTGTCAGACCGATGGTGACCATGCCTTTACGTTTTGCACTTTTGAAAGCCTCAACGATATTGACCGAGTTACCTGAAGTGGATAATCCAATCAGGATATCTCCTGCCTGCCCGATGCCTTCTATCAGCCGTGCATAGACATGTTCGTAACCATAATCATTTGCAACAGCGGTCAGATAGGATGTATTGCAATGCAGAGCTTCTGCAGGTAGTGCGACACGATCTTTATAAAAACGGCCGGAGAATTCTGCCGCGAGATGTTGTGCATCAGCAGCGCTACCACCATTCCCGCAAAAGTAAATGCGGTTGCCTGCACGGAATGCAATAATGATCTCTGTTACTACAGCTTCTACTGTTTTCAGCAACTCAGCATTACCAAGTATATTTTGCTTGACAGCTACTGAACGATTGATGATATCCCTGATCTTTTCTTCCATACCCTTCGAATATTATTTCTTTCTCTTATGATAATTCAACTTAAACGGACCACGAAGTCAATCCATGATCCACAAACTGATAGCGTCTGTGGCTTCCACCAAAACGCTCTAATTGACGAAGCACTTCATACTTGGTGTTTTTCGGGCAATAAAAAACCATAAATCCACCACCACCCGCTCCGGAAATTTTCCCACCTGTTGCACCTGCTTTCCTCGCTGTCGAATAAATTTCTTCAATTAAAGGATTGCTGATACCATCGGCCATTTTTATTTTTTGCTGAAAACCAAAATCAAGGATCTCGCCTATCTCATTTAGTTTGCCGGTAAGCAATGCTTCCTTCATTAATTGTGCCTGATGTTTTAGCTGATGCATGGCTTCAATGGCTGCTTCATTCTTGTTTACCACATTGCCGGCCTGCTGTTCGATGATCTTTGCTGATGATCTGCTCGTAGATGTAAAAAATAAAATGAGGTTGTTCTCCAACTCAAAAAGATATTGCTGTTTAATACGCAATGGATTGACCACCACTTTATCATCAGCAAAAAATTCCATATAGTTGACACCACCAAATGTAGCTGCATACTGATCTTGCTTTCCGCCGGCAAGATTGAGATCCTTGCGTTCAATTTCATACGCATAATGCGCGATGTCGTATTCACCTAAGGGAAGACGAAGCATTTCAACAAAAGCACCGACAATTGCAACAACCAGTGTCGATGAGGTGCCAAGTCCTGAACCGGGAGGAGCATCAACGAATGTTGAAAGTTTCAAACCATGATTTTTTAGTCCATAGTCTTTCTTTATCCGGTTATACACACCTTTCAGTAAATCTAGAGTTCCATCAATAGGCAATTCATCCTGTATTGGAAAAACCTGTTCCTGGTCCTGGTCAATGGCATGCATGATAATTTCCGGCGTATCGAGTTGTTCCAGGGTGGCATAAGCATACAATGAAATCGTTGCATTGAGGATGGCGCCACCAAAGAGGTCGCTATATGGGCTGACATCGGTGCCACCACCGGCTAAACCTAATCTCAACGGAGCCTTGCTTCTGTATATCATGTCCTGCTTTCCTGTGTGCAGTGTCCTCAGCAAAGGACATACCAACTATGCACTTACTTTCCCGGCCAGTGATTTGATGGTTTCCACCAGTTTTGACCAGGAATATTTTTGTTTCTCGATGCGAAGATGGGGAATAAAATATTCTTCACCCAGTTCAAAGAATCTCAGGATAGCATCGGCAATTGATTTAGGGTTGGGTTCGCTCACGAGGCCTACTTTTTCATGTGGGACCAAGGTGGGAAGACTGCCAACATTCGTTACGATCATTGGTTTATCAAAATGATAGGCCAGGGGTGTCACCCCGCTTTGTGTGGCGCTGCGATAAGGCTGAACGACAAGGTCGGCTGCACTTAAATAATACCTTACTTTTTGATCAGGAATGAAATCCGTGCGAAGGATCAATTGGTCTTCAATGCCAAGCTGCCGGATCTGCTCTTTATATTTTTTTTCATCTTCATAAAACTCACCGGCCACTAATAATTTGATTCCCGAAGATATCATTTGGGGATCTGCCATTGCTTCAAACAAAATATCCAATCCTTTGTATTGACGGATGAAGCCGAAGAAAAGGATGATGCGATCATTTACAGGAAGTTCAAGATTTTCGCGTGCTTCTTTTTTCGATACCGCTTCACCAAAATTGTCATATAAGGGATGGCTAACCATCTGACCGGGTTACTTCGACTCAAATTTTTTGAGGTCATTCATCACCTTGTCGCTCATCGTAATAAAAGCGTGACAGCTCTTTAAAAAATATTTTGTAAAAGCAACATCACCCGGTCGCTTTTCATGTGGACTGATGTTGTCCGCGATGCAAATAATTTTTGTGTGCTTGTTTTTTCTAACTCGCCGCAGAATTGTTCCTAACGCTGGACCCATGAACGGAAGCCAATAACGCACAATGACGAGATCGGGTTTTTCTTTCCGGATTTTATTGCCAACACCAATCCAGTTAATTGGATTAACGGAATTGATCGCTGTAATAATTTTGATACCTTCCGGTGCCGGTTCATCTGTAAATTGAGTGGTACCGGGAAAAAGGAATGATGGATACTGAAGTGAAAAAGAATAGATAGCACAATCATCACCCTGATCAATGAATTCTTTAGCCAGCCTGTGATCAAATGTGGCAAGGCCTCCGCGCAATGGATGAGCGGGACCGATGATGATAACTTTATTCTTGTGATTCAACTTAAGTTGACGTGTCTGCTTTTTTCTTACTCGCCAGGGCGATATAATAAATCGGAATACCAATCAATGCTATGATCAGACCCGGCCAGGTGAATTGAGGTTTGTAAATGATCAGCAACACACAAAATGAAATACCCATCAGGATATAGATTGCAGGAAGCACAGGATATCCGAATGCCTTGTATGGTCTTGGTGCATCCGGACGTTTTTTACGAAGTATAAAAATGCCAATGATCGTCATCACATAAAAGATTACAACCACAAATGAAATCATATCAAGTAGCTGCCCATAACGGCCGCTAATACTCCATAGACAGGCGATGAGACCTTGTACCCATAGCGCCCATTGTGGAACTGAATACTGATTGAGCTCACCGGCAGGTTTGAAGAACAATCCATCTTTGGCCATTGTGTAATACACACGGGCACCCGCCAGGATCAATCCATTGTTGCATCCGAAAGTTGAGATCATGATCATCAATGCAATAATGATCGTCCCTACATTGCCGAAGATCACATTGGATGCAGC
>JANMVA010000549.1:0-5718 GCA_031392195.1 Saprospiraceae bacterium
TAATTTCAATCGTTCATTGTGGAGTGATTCTTCAACCCATGCGCGCATTTCGCGATCCAACGAACCATGATGCAATGCCGCGATGCCTGCAAACTCAGGATACTTTTCAATGATGGCCTGGTACCATGTTTCAGCCTGCCACCGCGTATTTGTAAATATTAAAGTGGTGCGACTCTTCCTGACAACTTCTACAACCTTGTCGAGAAGTCGCACTCCCAGATAACCTGACCATGGCAAGGTCTCAATGCGCTCCGGCAAAAGTGTTTCTACGATTAATTTTTTCTTTGATTCGGCTTTAATGATGATGGATTCAGCGTGCGGACCCTCTATCTCAGTTTGATAACCGGTCAAAATTTCTAATGCTTCATCCAGATTTCCGATCGTTGCAGAGATGCCCCATATTTTAACAGAAGGATTCAGTGATCTCAACCTGGCTAAAGCAAGTTCTGTTTGCACTCCCCTCTTACTGCCCATCAATTCGTGCCATTCATCGACGACGACAGTGTGCAAACCTTTAAACAATGTGGAATTATGTTTCTGAGCAAACAGGATGTGCAAACTTTCAGGTGTGATAATTAATGCTTGCGGCATCTGCTTCTTCTGACTTGTGCGCTCTTTACTGCTGATGTCGCCTGTTCGAATTCCGACTTCCCAGGGAATCTTTAATTCATCGCAAGCTTCCTCCATATTTCGCTGCAGGTCTTTTGCCAGTGCGCGTAATGGAGTGATCCAAATGACTTGTAAGCCTTTGGGGGCCTTCGTGTCATAATTTTTGGTTGTGTTGATGTAATCGATCAGGATTGGAAACCACAATGCATATGTTTTCCCACTCCCTGTTGGAGCATTCAGCAGACCGCTTTTGCCGGAGAGAAAAGCAATTATTGTCGCTTTTTGAAAAGGAGCAAGTTTCCAGTTACGGGTCTTCAACCATTGGGATAAGATTTTATATCCTTTGGTATATGGAGCAGTTGAGGTTGCCATCTATTGATAAACCTCCAGGATCTTTTTCAGATTATCCAGCGTATCGGCTTCTTCGACAGTTTTATCTGTGCGCCATCGCAGAATACGTGGAAAACGAACTGCAATTCCCGATTTGTGACGTGTCGATACATTGATGCCTTCAAATCCAATTTCGAAAACCAACTTGGGAGTGACAGTGCGGACAGGACCAAATTTTTCGAGCGTGTTTCTTTTGATGAAATTATCCACCTGCTCGATTTCCTTATCGGTCAGTCCGGAATATGCTTTAGCAAACGGAATCAATTTTTTATCATTATCCCAAACAGCAAACGTGTAGTCTGTAAACAACTCTGCTCTCCTACCCGATCCCTTCTGCGCATACACCAATACTGCATCGATACTCAGCGGATCCACTTTCCATTTCCACCAGTCACCTTTTTTACGTCCAACCTGGTAAGTGCCGGATTTTCGCTTAATCATAAATCCTTCAGCCACATTTTCACGAGCATGGCTGTGCAGTGATTTGAGTTCTTCCCATGTATTAAAATCAAGAAGTTTGGAAATATTGAATTGTTCCGAACGCGTGATCCTGAAATACAAATCTTCCAATTTCATTCTGCGTTGTTCCTGAGGAAGATTTCGAATGTCTACACCTTCTGATTCCAACAAATCATACGCAATAAAAGCAACCGGTGCAGATTGTAAAATTTGTTTCGATAAATTTTTGCGACCAATGCGAGTTTGAAGGACATTGAATGGAAGAGGTTTTCCGTCGATATAAGTCACAATTTCACCATCAAGAACAGTTCCTTCCGGCAACAGGAACTTCAATACATGCAATTCGGGAAATTTCTCAGTGGCCAGATCTTCACCGCGTGTCCAGATAAATAATTCCTGGTTGCGGAATACGATTTGCGAACGAATACCATCCCATTTCCATTCTGCGAACCATTCTTCTGCATTCCCGAGAGAAGAGACATCACCTTCGATGGGATAAGCCAGGAAGAACGGATATGGTTGAGAAGCGTTGTCATTTTTATCCTCACTATGCAATAGATCGCCGAAGGATGTAGTAGAAGGCAGCCACTTACCCATCAAACGATGCGCAACGATGCCGGATTCCATATGCTCAGCTTCTGCAATAGCACGAACGACCAATGTCTGAGAAACACCGATCCTGAAACTACCCATCAGTAATTTATTAAACACAAATATTTCATGTTGGGACAATTGCTTCCAGGCATTGATGATATGAACTTTCTTTTGCTCATCTGTCATGGAAGGCAATTGGCTGAGATATTCAAACCATTGACTGAGCGGTTTATCGTCTAAAAGTGAATCATGCTGAGGCAGGATCAGTGAAATCGTTTCACCTAAATCACCAACACTATTATAGCTTTCCCTGAATAACCATTCCGGAATATTAGCCTGTTCTGCAGCCCAATGTTGCATCTGGGTCCTGTTGACTTTAAATGAAGGACGGCGGCCGGTAAATAAGGCGAGTGCCCATATTTTATCGGCATCACTGGCGTGACTAAAATAATTCCTCAGCAGCTCAACTTTATCATTGGTCTTGTTTGTGCGATCAAGCGCCAGGAATAATTCTGCAAATTCCTTCATGATGGTGATTCCTCCGATGCGTTATCGATTACATTACCATCCTCATCCGCCTGCTCATCATCACCGTACATTGTTTTTACTTCCGCAGACCATATTCCAGTTTCATTGAGCCATTTTGAATAAACGCTGGTGTATCCATGTGTCACCAATACTTTTTCTGCACCAGTATTTTTTACCGCGGTATTGAGATCCGGCCAGTCGACATGATCGCTTAAAGCAAAACCCTGGTCCACTGCTCTACGATTTTTAGCTCCGCGGACGGCCATCCATCCCGAGCAATACCCAACTGAAAAAGGAGAAAACTTTTTCATCCATGGGGAATTATCAGCAGATGGTGGTGCGAGGATCAATGCTCCTTTAAATAATTTTTTATCGGTGTCTTTAGTGATCAATGTCAGAGGTGGCAAATCAAAACCTGCAGCACGTAATGCTTCATTCACTGCATAGACGGCACCATGAGCAAGGATAGGTTCATCGGGAAGTTCAATATTTTTCAGAATACGCTGAATCTTTCCAAGTGAATAACCCATCAGGACACTTGCCTTACCATCATTTCGATTCTTTGCATGCCACGCATTGATCTCATCAAAGATTCTTTGCTGCGGTTGCCATTTATAGATGGGGAGTCCGAATGTACTCTCCGTGATGAAGACATTGCATTTCACCGTTTCGAATGGCGCACAAAAATGATCGTCTTCTAATTTGTAATCGCCGCTGACTACCCATACTTCACCTTTGTACTCGACCCTTACCTGCGCAGATCCAATGATATGCCCGGCAGGATGAAGGGAAAAATTAACTCCATTGATCGAAAAGCGATCGCCATACTGAACAGTTTGCAACGCAATGTCTTGTCCAAGCCGCAGACGAAGAATGGCTTCACTGTCTTTGTGGGACAAATAGTGTTTGCTCCCCCACCTGGCATGGTCGCTATGTGCATGCGTGATAATGGCACGATCTACCGGTTTCCATGGATCGATGTGCACGTCCGCAATGGGGCAATAAATGCTTTTGGCTGTAAACTGAAGAAGTTGTGAATCCCTTGGCATGAATAGTTAAACCTAAGGTAGTATTTAACAGGTTTATGTTTATTGGTAGATAGTAAAACGAGGAAGTTGGCGAGATGTTTAAAGGCAGGGGGCATGGAGCATGGGGAAAAAATAAATTACGATGTCTTACGCGTTCTGGAAATCATTCTGCCGACTGCGATGAAAATAATACTTACCACAAGGAAGAGACAAAGAATCATCACACTATTGGTCATCACCTGATTAAATCCGAGTTGATCCACATTGATAAAAGGATATGGATAAAACCCGGAGAAACTTCCCCTGATCAATACAAAAACCAGGTAAGCCAAAGGGTAATTCATCCATGGTAATATTTGCTTGATTCGGAAAGTTGATTTGTCTTCGAACAATAACCAATAGCCGATGACCAGAATCGGAATGATCGTGTGGAGCATTTCGTCTACAAGCATTTGGAAGCCTTTCGGTTCCCAGATATGCCGAAGAATGGCCTGGTAAATAAGACAAACGATGGTGATATATATTGTGATCGCAGTCAATGTTCCGGGTTTGTTGAACAGTCCTTCTCTTTTTCCAAGTCCCTGAATTGTGAGATAGAGAGCTACCAGTGAATTCGTGAGGATCGTAAAGAAGCTGAAGAACCTGATCGTTGTCTCAGGGATAGATGCTACACGGTTTTCAATCATCAGCAAGTATTGAGCTATGACCGTGACCCATCCCAGAATGGCCAGCGCTAAGGAAATGGTTATTTGGTTTTTCATCTTCGTCTGAAGGTACATATAGCTTATCTGAACATAAACTTTTGCTTACATTACTGTATTATATCCGAGACCAGAGTTATTTCCATTTGCTAAATAGTCCATTATTTTTTGATTCCCGATAAATATTATATGCTGAGGTAAATATCAATATTACGTTCGAACAGAAATGCTTAAAGCTGTCATCATAGAAGACGATTCATTTGCCAGGGAAATGTTAACCGACCTGTTGGATCATCATACAAACGAATTTGCCGTTGTTGGTTTTTTTGATTCCGTCAAAAGCGCATTAAAATCCCTGCCATCTTTAAAGCCTGATCTTGTATTCCTCGATATGGAATTAACGGATGGAAAAGGTTTCGACATTTTGGAGCAGCTTCCCGAGGTTGGGTTCGAAGTAATTGTCACCACCATGTATGATTCGTATATGCTGAAGGCCATTGAGCATAGTGCCCTGGATTATTTGTTTAAGCCCATCACCGCTGAAAACCTGGCCAGTGCACTTGAGCGGTTTGAAAACAAACTTTCTGACTCCAAAAACAACGGACGGATGGCAGAGGTGGCGAAGATCAATAAGATCATCCTGCCCACCAGTGAGGGCCTCCTTTTCCTGAACATCGGCGATATTATCCGGCTGGAATCGGAAGGAGCTTATACGACATTTCATACCCAGGAGGGCAAGAAACATATGACCAGTCGTTCGATGCTGACTTACGAAGACCAGCTCCTGCGGCACGGGTTTTTCCGCGTACACCACAGCCACCTGATCAATATCCACCATATCAGCAAATATGTAAAGGGTGAGGGAGGCTATGTCATCATGACAGACAACGCCCATGTGGATGTTTCACGCCGGAAGAAGGATGAGTTTATGAAATTATTGGGATACTAACTTAGGCCAGCTAAACGAAAAGGGCCGCCACTTGCCAAACCGGACTCTCCACTTACCTACTGTACCTTTTAAGACCTGAGGGGATCATCCATATTTGCATCGTACTTATTAAATCAATGAACGATGCTTACTCACCTGATCAAAAACCTAAACCTCGCCCTGACCATGGCATTCATTCTTATCGCCGGGACTTCTTTCGCACAGAAGCCAATCACCTGGAAAGGTGGAACGCCCGGTATGGAAAATGATTGGGCTTGCCCTTATAACTGGAGCACAGGTGCGGTACCTGATGAATTCTCCAATGTAATCATACCTGATGTATCGACCACGTCCTTATCTCTTCCGGTAATCCATAGCGGAGAGGTTGAGATCAACCGAATGACAATCCATTCCAATGCTCTCCTCACCATTGAAAAAGGAGCAAGATTGAACGTCATCGACAATATAGAGATGCACAGCA
>JANMVA010000554.1:0-2081 GCA_031392195.1 Saprospiraceae bacterium
GCAAATCACGGAAAATCCAATGCTTCGACCTGCAACTATGGCTTGTGCCTCAGCTTAGCAACCATCAAAATCAAAAATCAAAAATCGTAATTCGTAAATCGTAAATCGTTTTTCACTCTCGCACATTCAGTATAAACCCCACCCGAAACACATTCTCAATACTGATCCGCGGATCCTTGCACAATAATTTTCTCAAGCGCGATATAAATACATCAAAGCTCCTCCCTAAAAAATAATCCCGCTTGCCATAGATCTTCTCCACAGCATCATCTCGCCGCAGGATCTGATTTTGATTCATGCATAGCAGGCGGAGTACTTCGTTTTCTTTTTCGGTCATGCGCCAGATCTCCGCATTGTACGAAAGCTCTTGTTTCGAATAATCAAACAGATAATCCCCAATAGCAAATCGACAGGATGGCAGCGGTTGTTCTGCACCATTGGTGTTGCGGCGCATCATCACCTGGATGCGACACATCAGTTCGTCTTTATCAAAGGGCTTGCGGATATAATCTTCTGCGCCCAATGCAAATCCGTGAAGCATGTCTTCCTTCAATGACCGTGCAGTCAAAAAAAGAAATCGAACATGTGGATCGATATCCCTCAATCTTCTCGCTAATGCAAACCCATCCATGCGCGGCATCATGACATCGAGGATGCACAGATCAAAACTATCAGGCTTGTACATGTTCAGACCTGCTTCACCATCCGCACAATGCTGGACAGAATAACCTTCTTCCTCTAATAAGGTGGTGAGCAGGTATCCCATACTGGTGTCATCTTCGACGAGGAGTATCCTTGGATCAGTTCTCATCAGAGATCAGCAGAATTTGGGTAAGAAAACATTAAAACAACTTCCCTTATTGACTTCACTGTCAACTCTGACCGAACCTTTATGCAACTCAACTATCTTTTTTACATAGGCGAGCCCAAGGCCAAATCCCTTTTGCGCATGCAGGTTGCCATCCTGGATGCGTTGAAATTTTTCAAATATATATTCCGACTGTGAAGAAGGTATGCCAATGCCGTTATCTTTTACAGAAATAAGGATCCCATCATTATTTTCCCGGGCCACAATCGAAATAACCGGAGCAGCAGTTGCATATTTAAGTGCATTATCAATTAGGTTCCTGAATACATTTGACAGATGCTGCCTGTCGCCGAAGATTTCTAAATGTTCCGGTATATCAATTTGCATTCTCCCATGTCTCTCGTCGATCTGCATCGAAAGATCTTCCACCACCGTATCGAGCATCGTTTTGACATTCACCTTTTCATTCTTCAGATCATAATCACCATTGTCGAGCCGTGCCAGATGCAATACACGCTCAACCTGGCGAATCAATTTTGAATTTTCGCGTGATATGATGTCGAGAAATTTATTGCTTTTTGGATTTTCAATATTTTTCGACAGCAGGCTTGCAGCCAGGTTGATATTCGTCAACGGTGTTCTGAATTCATGCGCCATGTTATTGTAGATCTCCACATTCGTACGCAATAATCTCTTTTGTTTCAATAGCCACCAGTTGGCCAGTAATAAAACAAATGCGGTGAAAAGCAGAATGATGATAGAAGCACCGATCATGAATTTCAGCTTGCCCATCATAAATTTTTCTTTGTCGGGAAAATCAAGAGCAATAAATGAGGCTTCTTCATCGGCATGTGCTGGCAGATTGACAACACAGGTGGCAGCATCTTTACTGTTAGTTGCATTCGGATCACAGCCGGTCTGAGAGATCTGGTAATTGAGCCCGATATTATAAAAATCAAGTGTTTTCCTCAAATCAGACTGAAAGAGTTCATTGTTGATCAATTCAGCTGTCGGCTCAGATGCATCGGTTTGGATATTCTCTTCGGGGACACCACAAGCAATAGCGCACACTTCATTGCTGCAAATAGCGCCTTCTCCATATTCTTCAAGTGTGGAGCACAATGCCATGCAGGCGCGCTGATGAAACACCTCATCAAACAACTCACGTGAGTGACTGATCCATTTATACTGAAAGACCACAAGCCCGATCATGGCCAGCGTGGAGGCCATCAACAAGAGGGGCACATGGCCTATTTTCCATTTCATGGTGTAA
>JANMVA010000566.1:0-5417 GCA_031392195.1 Saprospiraceae bacterium
AGCTGCGCGATGTATTGACGATCGATCCCAAAAACGAAGAAGCACTCGAGCATATCTGGATCTGTGTCGAATGGTCACGGTTATACCAGGAGAGCATCGACTTCCACAATGAACTGCTGGACCAGGATGCGTACAATTACCTCGCATGGTTCAATCTCGGTCACGCTTATAGTTGTGAAGGTGATTATAAAAATGCTATCCGCTCCCTGGAGTATAGTTATATCGTGAATCCGGAGTTCAAAACCGGATATCTCGATTGTGCAGAGCTTTGCTGCCAGACGAATGATTACAAAAAAGCACTGGCGATCTACCAGGAGCTGATCCAGCGCTTCGGCCACCACCAGGAGTACCTGGTACCGGCAGCGGAGTGCATGCTTAAGCTCAGGAAATATTCAGTTGCCAAGGATTACCTGATCGAAGCACTCAAGATCGATCAGTATATCGATGACATCTATTACCTGCTGGGTATCTGCTATGCACGGGAGGGCAATTATCAGAATGCCATCACCTCACTGATCAAAGCGATCAAGCTGGATGATCGCCGTGAAGAGTATTATGCAGAGCTCGCTTATTGCTATGAGAAAACAAAGCAGTATGGCAAAGCTGACTTCTATTACACCAAGTCAACTGAGACGGGACCGGAAGAAGAAAACTACTGGCTGATGCATGTCAAATTCCTGATGCGTCGCAACAAGATGCAGAAGGCCCTTGATGTGCTTGAGGAAGCCGATGAACATACAGTAGGTCCGCGTTTATCTTATTGCAAAGCAGCTTGCCTGTTCAGAATGGGACAAAAACAAGAAGCGATCGAGTGCCTGGATGAATTATTACCTGAAGATTTTGATTCACATAAAATCTTTTTCAAGCTGGCCCCAAAGAGCAAAACGGATAAGGACATCCTCGGGATGATCCGGTATTACTCCATAGAAGACTAAAAAAGAAAACCAACCTGAATGATGAAGCCCTGCGATGAAAATCGCGGGGCTTTTTCTTTGCTTTATACCCTTTGCCCCCAACCCCTGCGTTTCAATGATGCCATGGTAACTACGCACCATGTTTTATTCATTATGAAAACGTCGGGGAGTTTGATTTTCAAATTCATGAAAAGTATCAGAGTACCTTTTTAAAACTGCGAGCGATAGAGAGTGGAAATACTCCCTGCCCCCTCCTTTTTTAGTTGCTACCCAGCACAGGGGCATTCAACTCCCGGAATGCATTGAGACCACATTCTAAAAAAGCATCATAAGCTTCCACATCAGGATCATAACCGCGAGGTGTAGTTAAAACCTGTTGATCCGGAGAAAGAAGCACATATAAGGGTTGTGAGTTTTGCTTGAAGTTGGTGATCTGGAAATCTCCCCAGATGCCACCTACACTTTTGATCTTTTTATTCTGAACAGCCGAAAAGATGGTGGAATCTAACGGCTCTTTATCATCTACATATAAGGACACCAGGACAAAATCTTCATTGATCTTTTTGCGAACATCTTCATGGATCCAGATATGTTCTTCTGTCTTGCGGCAATTGACACATCCGTAACCTGTGAAATCAAGAAGGATGGGTTTGTTTTGCGCTTTGGCAAAAGCAAGACCTTCATAATAATCGTGAAAGCAATCAAAATTATTGGCGCACTTCGTAAGCGATTCATATTGTGATTTGAGACTTGCGTCCAGGTCTTTTACCGGGATCAGAAAATTGTAATGTGCCGGAGGTGCAAGTCCGCTCATGACGCTCAATGCATTGTATGTTCCTGTTTTCTCGCTGCGCATAAAACCGGTTGCGAGATATAATCCAAATGCCAGGAAGAAAATACCTACAAATGCAGGGATCGGCGACATGCGTTTACGCGGACTGTCATGCGGAAAACGTATGAGTCCAAACATATACAAAGCCATGGCTAATGAGATCAAAACCCACAAGCCCATGAATAATTCATAGCGCAGGAATCCCCAATGCGAAGCCATATCCGCCACGGATAAAAACTTGAGCGCCAATGCAAGCTCGAGGAAGCCCAACATCACTTTGACACTGTTCATCCAACCACCGGATTTAGGTAATGAACTCAACCAGGATGGAAAGATGGCAAACAACCCAAAAGGGATAGCCAATGCAAGCGAAAATCCGCCCATGACAATGGCAGGTCCCAGCGTCCCTTCTGATGAGGCTTCTACCAAAGCAGATCCGATCAATGGGCCTGTGCAGGAGAATGAAACAATGGCCAGCGTAGCAGCCATGAAAAATATACCGAGCAATCCGCCCTTGTCAGCCATGGCATCACTCTTATTGCTCCAGCTGCTGGGCAAGGTGATTTCATAATAACCGAAGAAGGAGAATGCAAAGAATATGAAGATGATAAAGAAGGCCGTATTGGCGATAGCATTTGTCGACAGATCATTCAAAGCTGTTGCACCAAAAACGAGTGTCAGCAGAATACCAAGCGCAACATAAATAATGATGATCGATGCACCATACCATAAACCGTTCTGCCATCCCTTTCTCTTTGTGTCTTTTGTAAAAAAGCTCACGGTCAACGGGATCATTGGAAAAACGCACGGTGTCAGCAAGGCAAGCAATCCTCCGCCGAAACCGAGGATGAACATGAGTAAGAGATTAGATTTTTCTTTTTTGGTTTCCCCACAATCACTCAATGGATCTTCATAGGTCGATTGCAGGATAGGAATGGATTGATTGATCACCCCTTTTTCATCTACGGTCGGCCTCGTCAGCGTATAGTCTACGATTTCCCGTCCACTTGCGAGATCAATTTTGAAATCAATGTATTCAGGAGAAAGGCATTTTGTCTCATCGCAGGCCATGAATTCAAGCGTGCCGGAAACAAGTGAAACATTGGTTGTTTTGATCAATTGTGTGAGCCGTGCATCGAGCTTCAGCTTTACAACATGGATATCAAAGAACTGGTCAATGCCTTCGATTTTCTGGCTGCTGTATTCTGTCAGATTTCCCTGCGGTGCGTAATCATCTGTTGACTCAATCCTCAAAGATGTAGGGACCGGACCGTCATCTACATCCGGACCAGTACCGTAGATGTGCCAGCCATCTTCGATGACACCTTCCGCAATGATTTCATAGATGCCATCGGATTTTTTCTCCGAGCGAAATGTCCACTTTACAGGTTGCAGCACACCTGTTCCTGGCGTCGTACCCTGGTAAGAATCTGCATTTGAAAAAGTGGAAGAAGAGGCAGTAGAATTACTTTCCTGCGTTATCTTTTTTTTTTCCGGAGCGGTCACCGTTTTCTTAGGTGCCTGGACAACCGCTTTTATAGCCTGATCATTTGAAGCGGTTGTAGCGGTCTCTGCATTTTTATTACCGGCTTTCTTTCCTGCTTGTTTTGAAGTGCCATTGTCATTTTTTCCTGCTTCTGAGGTAGAACCTTTTGGCACAAACAATTCAAATTCCGCATCTGTCGGTGGCAGGCATCGCTCATCATTACATGTCATGTATTCGAGGTAGCCTTTAATTGGTTTCGAAGGATCAGTAATCTTTACTTTTTGTTCGATCGTAAAGTATTTCTGGAATTTGACCACATCCATTTCAAAGACCTTGTCGTAGATCTTCTTAGCGTTATCGGATTCTTTGTTTTTGCCTGAAAGTTTATAATGCTCACCTTCATCGAAATGAATGGATGTCGGGATGGGTCCATCCTCGCCTTTCAGATGTTGAGAATACACCCACCATCCATCCTGAATGGTTGCCTTTGCAACAACGGTATATTGATCTTTAGCATTTGAAACGAGCTCAAATGTCCATTTAACCGGATTATAAATTTGGCCGGTAGCAGTTGAAGCGAAAAACAATCCAAGGGCGAGAAGAAGAAAACGCATAGCAGGTAATTATACTTAACAGTTACAAAAATAGCCTAATGCCTCGTACCGGAACAGAGTTTAATATATCCTTAACTCATAAAAAATATTGATAACCAAGGGTCTGTAAAACCAATTTTTCGGAATTCCTGAAAATTGGGCCCTGTATTTGGATGAAAACGGCAGGTGCTCCTGTTTATTTTAAATCGTCGCCAGCTTGCTTGCTTCAGCATATAATGAATGAATGAAAAAGCACCAGGCCATCCGTATTGCCCAGAATTTCTTCAGACGCCCTTTCCGGATGAGGCATCATCCCAAAGACATTCCTTTTTTTATTGCAAATACCGGCAATATCATCGGTCGATCCATTATCACTAAAAAGCTTTCCATCCTCTGTACAATATCGGAACAGCACCTGGTCATTCGAGACCAATGCATCCAGGCCTTCAGGTCCCGGGATGTAACGGCCTTCTGCATGCGCAATCGGCATTTTGAGCACATCACCTTTGGCTGACATATGCGTCAGCGTTGAATCAGTCGTCTCGACCCGCAGGTGGATGTTCTTAGAAATAAACTTTTGATGCTGGTTGCGGACGAGGACGCCGGGTAGAAGATGGCACTCACACAGTATCTGAAAACCATTGCAGATGCCCCAGACCTTCCCGCCATGATTGGCAAAGCTGATGACGGATTGCATGATGGGTGAAAAACGGGCTATCGCACCAGCTCTCAGGTAATCACCATATGAGAAGCCACCTGGCAAAACAATGCAATCATCCGACGTAAAACCTTCCAGGGAAGTATCCTTGTGCCAAAGCTTTGTGACCTCAGCTCCCAGGACAGTGCCCAGGACATGCATCATGTCATCATCACAATTCGATCCGGGAAATACGACTACACCAAATTTCATATCCGTGTTAAAATCTTTAAGACACAAAAATATGAAATAAGCCAGGGACAGCCATCATAGAGTTGTCAACCCAATGCTAAGACATATGAGTATATTTCACAGCCAATCCATTAAAACCATGAAAACCATATTTCTCTCGACCGGATTTATGCTCTATTTCCTGGCTTGTCAATCCGGGTCACCCAGTAGCCCTGACAGGAGCACCGTGATGGATTCCAAAGAAATGGCTCCTGCCTACGACGAAGGTCAGTCATCCGGCGGCTCCCAATCATCGGACATCGAAGTGAGAGATCAGAAGATCATCCGCAACGGGTCGCTGAACATCAAAGTGGATGATGCATTAAAATCAAAAGCTGCTGTAGATGCTATTCTGACAAAACATAAAGCATATGTGGGCAATGAACAATTGGACAACACTGATTACCAGGCCAGCTATCGTCTGCAGATCCGCTTGCCTGCAGAAAATCTCGATGCTTTTGTAGCAGACCTCGAAGCGATGGATGGAACTGTCACCTACAAATCCATCAATGCAACTGATGTGACTGAAGAATACATTGATCTCGAAACCAGGCTGACCAATAAGCGATCTTATCTGGAGCAATACAGAACCTTATTGAAAACAGCCCGGACAGTAGAAGACATCTTAAAAGTCCGTGAGCAGATCCGTGTGCTCGAAGAAGAA
>JANMVA010000621.1:0-5739 GCA_031392195.1 Saprospiraceae bacterium
CCTTCGAATGGGAGCTTTGCAAACCAGTGTTCAAATTCATCAGGGGTCAGTCCGTCATGGTATGCAAGTTTATTTATTTCCGGACTGCCAAAAAAGCCATAGGGTTGTCCCTGGATGAAAACTTCTTTTGATGGCAGGATGAGGATAGTCCATACATTTTCAACGGGCAAATTAGGTGCGAATGGAATTTGTTTACTTCGATAAGGTGCACCCTCCCATATCCGGGGGCTAAAGAGGGTTTTTTCAACCCAGCGATTTCCTGCGCGGATCGTATGGGATTTTGCTGGTAAATCCTCTATCGAAAGTTTGGGGTCCATATCGAGTAGGATTTCGTCACTGAATTTAGATAGAGCCCGTTGTAGCCCCGGCAATCCGGATAAACATCGCCAGATTTTTTCAATGAAATAAGTAGCTTGACCTGCTTTCGGATGACCTGAAGGAAATGTCCTGGAAAACAAGATTGGTTTTGCCATAAAATCGAATGGATTTGATGTAGAACAACTCAAAATCGGATATGATTATCTTCACGAGCAAATGAATGCATTGAATTCAATCTGTGTGTATTGTGGTTCTGCGACCGGAACGAATCCTGTCTACCGTGAACATGCCATCCGGCTTGCCCGGATCTTTGCTGAAAACAAGATAAGGCTTGTCAATGGTGGTGGCGGCATCGGCCTGATGGGTATCATGGCTGATGCTATTCTTGACAGCGGAGGAGAATGTACGGGTGTCATCCCCACGGGACTGAAGGAAAAGGAACTTGCTCACCTGGGGATGACCGAACTTATCATAGTGCCCGACATGCATAGCCGAAAACTGAAGATGGTCAATTTGTCGGATGCATTTATTGCATTTCCCGGTGGATTCGGAACGCTGGATGAGGTATTTGAAACATTGACCTGGTCCCAACTTCATCTCCATCACAAGCCCGTCATCGTCTACAATCCTATGGGCTTTTTTGACCATTTATTACAGCAGGCTGACCACATGCAGCGTGAAGGGTTTTTGAACAATTCTTCCCGTTCCCTGCTTATGTCTACAGACAATATCGAGAACCTACTGCCTATGCTCCGGAGTTTTAAGTCTTTCCCCGCTGACAAATGGACCCCTTCATCAGACTAATAAGATGAATCCGGACGAAAGACCACAACTAATAGAACCCGGAAGTTTTGAAAGCCACCAACACTGGTATCCCAAAGCATTGAATGCGGCGATCCACCCGATGATCAATTTTTTTCTCAACCTGGATAATCAGCTTATCATCGACCGGTATTGTCACCTTCATCCCAAAGTAAAAGCAGGCTGGCTGAAAGACATCATCAGCTATCAACCTCAATTCTATTGTTGGGCGGGTGCTGATCTTATCAACGTAACAAATGCTAAAGGCAAACGGCAGATGGTTGTCATTGAAAACAACAGTTGCCCTTCCGGTCAAAAATCAATGCCCTTACCACTCGATACACAAGTGCAGGGAGGCTATCGCGAATTGATTGAAAAATCATTTGTTCCCTATTGCAACATCAGACGATTTCCATCCAATTCTGTTCTGGCGGTTTTTTATGATAAGAATCTGATGGAGAACAGTGGGTATGCTGCTACGATGGCTGATGTGTATCGTAGGCCTGTGTATCTCGTGCCCTTTTATGATAATGCTGACAATGATTTCATTCGATACAAAAACAATTATATCGAAGTACTCGGTGAAGATCATAAATGGAAACAAGTGGTTGCGGCCTTCCGGTATGTAACACAGAAGCCGTGGAACCGTATTCCGATCACAACGAAAACAAGAATTTATAATCCCATCGTTGCCTGCCTTGCGGGAGGCCGGAATAAACTGACAGCATCGAAAGCTTATGATCTTTATAATGCTGAAATAGGGCCGCTTGGGCTTAAGATCAGAACACCTGAGACGATCCGGGATGTCAACAAAGAAGAAATACCGATGTGGGTTCGCCGTATGGGTGGACAAGCTGTAATTAAAGTGCCATACAGCAATGCAGGACAGGGCGTATTTACGATTGTCAATGATGCAGAGCTTCAGAATTTCATGAATGGTGAGTTTGAATACAAAAAATTTATTGTCCAATCACTGATCGGTAATTATCGCTGGAGCTCACGTACGGAATCAGGAAAGTTTTTTCACCTGGGTACAATGCCCAATAACAAGGGAGAAACTTATGTCTTCGATTTACGCATGATGATCTGTGCAACTCCAATGGGCTACAGGCCTGTATGTGTGTATTCAAGGCGTGCGGCGAAACCACTTGCCGATCAAATCCAGGATGGCCAGGCTTCGTGGGACATGCTCGGCACTAATCTATCCTATCGGCAGAAAGATGGACAATGGAATACAGATACGACGCGATTGATATTAATGGACCGACGGGATTTCAATCATCTGGGCATGGGTCTGGATGACCTGATCGAAGCCTATATCCAAACGATCCTCAGTTCAATCGCCATTGATAAGATGGCCAGAAAATTGATAAATCCCAGGGGTCAGTTCAATTCTAATTTGTTTGCATCTTTTAACGATGATCCATTTCTGATCAGGGAAATTATGCAAGGGGCATGAAGTACAATTTACTGGTGGTCACGGACCATTCCACACATTCATCTTCTAACTCGTTGTATGAATTATCCGTCGCTTTGCTGGCAGATCAGCGCAGCCGGAATATCTGGGTCTGTTCACGTGGTCTTGAAGAAAATGATGATTTCTTTCAGAGTATTCCCAATGCATCCATTTATGCTTCATCGGTGAAGGAAGCATTTGCTTTTGATCCAGGCGGCTCTTTTTTACAACGCACATCTGTGTTGCTCGATAAGAATGAAGTAGATGGGATTCTCATCCGGATGCCGCAGCCTCTTGACAAAGCATTTCTTTTATCCCTTGAGAACATTGTTACTCCGGATCGCATCATCAATCAACCGAGAGGGACCATTGAGACGAGCTCAAAGGAATTTTTATTGCAGGTGGCCCATTTATGTCCATCGCCTCAGATGGTCAGCAGCATTGAAGAAGCAGTTGCTTTGAGCCATGAAAAGGAAATTGTCATTAAGCCCTTATATTCTTACGGCGGCAGGGGAATTGTCAGGTTGTCACCGGATTATTTTTGGCAAGGAATGAAAAAATATCCTGCTGTTAAAATTTTTCAAATGCTCCGCGATGATCAGTTTCCGATGCTGGCGATGAATTATCTGCCAAATGTTTCTTTTGGAGACAAGCGAACGATTGTAGTCAACAAAAACATTATCGGCTCTGCATTGCGTATGCCCGCCGAAAACAGTTGGATCTGCAATGTAGCCCAGGGTGGCCATGCTTTTATTTCGGCTCCTGATACGGATGAATTGATCATTGAACGTGAAATAACTCCGATGCTTTACGATAAGGGAGTGATTATGTATGGTTTTGATACACTGGTCAATGATGAAGGCAGAAGAGTGCTGTCTGAGATCAATACGCTGAGTATTGGTGGGCTGGGGCCAATGACCGAAATGAGTGGGAAGCCGTTGCTGGCAATGGCAGCTGGGTTGTTGTGGGATTATTTGGAAAGAGGATAAGGCGGAGGCGAAGGCTGAAATAAAGGCGAAGGCGAAGGCGAAGGCGATGGAAAAAATAAAGGGGAAGGCTGAAATAAAGGCGAAGGCGGAGGCGAAGGAAAAAAAATTAAGCGAAGGCTAAAAATTAAGGCGAAGGAAAAGAAAATGGAAAATTAAAATGGCAATTGAAAATTTGAAAATTTAAAGCGCGAGGTCCCCGGGATTGCAGGAAAGGAGAAGCGTGCAACGCTTTAACCTTTAGCAAACAGGGGTAGGGGTAGCGCCGCATTTATTTCAAAAACAAAATATTCTCACACTTATTGAAATCAGCAAATGATTCCAGTGCAATTCTATATTCCTCAATCCATTTTGATTTTGAAGAAGGATTCAGCCAGAATTCATTTTTGATTTGAAGTGTTGAAGTTTTACGATCGGCTTTCACATCGATGCGGCCGAGGAAATCATTTTTATATAAAACAGGTAAACAGAAATAGCCATATTGTCTTTTGTGGCTGGGAATGTAGCATTCGAGGGTATAATCAAAATCGAAAATATCCTTCAATCGTTTCCTCCAGATGACCAGGTTATCGAAGGGGGAGAGAATGGTGACTTTGTCCGGAAGTCTCACTTTCTGATCAATATTATTTACGAGGCAGAGGTATGATTTTTTTGAGTCGACATTGACTGAACAGATCATTTTTTCTTCGCGCAATTCGTCCAATACTTTCTTAAAAATACCTGCGTCAGTCGTGCGTAAATGACTGATCTCATTGGGCATCGACAAACCCTGAGCTCTTAAAGTGGTGAGAATGAGATAGCGGTAAAATTCCTTTTTCGTTGGGGGAGTAGTGTCCACACCTACTGCCAATATCCTTTCAGGAAGATCATAAATTCGCTGAAATCCCTGGCGGTGACTGACCATGAGATTGCCCTCCAAAAAAAGTCTTTGCAAAGCCCATTTCGCCGGTTTCCAATCCCACCAACTCCCACCTTTGTGATCTGAAACAAAGTCCCTTGACATCAATGGCCCTTCTGCACGAACACGTTCCAGGACTTTTCGCATATCTGATTTTGATGAAGAGGGCCAATTGTCTTTTTTCTGGCGAAAAGTTTCCATCACCGGAATAGCGAAGCGGTAGTCCTTCATCGGAAGATATGCTGCAGCATGAGACCAGTACTCGAAAATGGTACGGTGCTTCCATTGTGCCTGATCCAACCATTTCGCCTGGTAAGAAGGAATGCGTGTTGTTAATACATGATGATGTGCTCTTTCAACGACTGAAATGGTATCCAGCTGCACATACCCCAAATGTTCAATCGCCTTAGCAACGGAAGAAGATGAATTACCGAACGGATTTGATTTGGTGAGACCTTGCGCATGAAGAATGATTCTCTTGGCCTGATCAATGGAAAGTGATTCAGGTTTCACGATCACATTTCATCTTTCATACTTTCCTGGAGCCTGGCCATGTTGATATTGCGCACAATGTAGCGGACAGCTTTACGTTTTATCTGTCGTTCCATTTCGCGGCTAAACTGGATGAGGGCATATTGAAATTTCAAAACCAGAAAATCTTTCTTGATGTGTACCACTCTGATATTATACGAATTGGGTTCGATCAGATGATGATATTCGCTCAATGAAACCATGAGTTGATCTTCGAGGTCTTCGATAGTGGTGATGCTGTTGGTAGGAACTTCGAAATCAATGCTGGTCTTTTTGATCTGCTTCTTCGTATAGTTAATGATATCACTGGTGAAGACTGTACTGTTCGGCATAAAAACGATGTCATCGTCCTCATTGAGAAGAGCAATCTTGGCGATATTGATGTCGATGATTTTTCCGCGGTATTCGCCGATCTTGACATAGTCGTCAATCGAGATTTCTTTACTAAAACTGATCACAATGCCACTAATGATATCGGCAAAAAAATCTTTGGACAAAATGGCGAAGGCTGCTGCCACGATCGAAAGGCTCGTAAAAATTTTATCTGCTTTCAGTCCTAATAGCGCAAATCCGGAGATCAAAGCATAAACGGCTATGATCAGGATCGAAATATTGCTCAACCCGAGGGTGACATTATCCTTTTTGTTATAAGGTAAATGTTTGCGGTGGCGATAGATCATGGCCAGTAACCTCACCCCCAGACCAATACCAAAAAGGAAAATGACGAAGCGGAGCAAGACAAGGATCGT
>JANMVA010000669.1:0-6308 GCA_031392195.1 Saprospiraceae bacterium
CCAATATCTTCACACTCAAACGTATTTGGCGTGACAGTTATGCTCGTGATTAAACAATTGTCAGTCGATCCGTCATTAATTTGGCCAGGTGTGATCACAAGGCTACCTTGATTCGATATACTTATTGTTATGTCTTGACATTCTGCAACAGGCGGTAGTTGATCTTTGACAATCACCTGGAACATGCAAGTGTTCATATTTCCCGATAGATCAGTGACCTTGAAGAAGACCATGATCGTATCGCCTACATCCGCACAACAAAATTTGACGTCAGGGCCCGGAATGAGATCCTCCGGGGCATTACATCCATTATTCATTCTCCAGATTTGCTTGGAGAGGATTCCGCAGTTTTCAATAATGGGAAAGTCGAGCAGATCAGCAATCAAAATCGCCATTCCATCCACTCCCACTCCTATCGTCAACGAATGACAAATTGGAATCGGAGGTGTCAAATCTCTTACGGTGACATTATAGTGGCATTGACTTGTATTGCCACAGGCATCTGTAGCCCTGATTGTGATCAATGTAGTACCTAGTCCAAGATTGACTACCGTCCCAGGTGAGAAAATCCCGGGAACCGTGCTGACAAAAATGTCAATATCAATCATACTATCATCAGAACATGCATCAGTGACCGGAGGATTTGGGAGTGTATAATTCGCGGTACATACTCCCGGGCTTGTATTTAATGTAATATTCAGCGGACATGTTATGACTGGTGGCACATCATCAATAATTAAAATCACCTGGACATCTGTTATCTGTCCACTATTACACCAATCCATAGCAGTCCATAAACGGATTATTTTTTGAGACCCATTGCACATTGGAACGACCTGGTCAGTATGAAACACTACTATCTGACAGGTATATCCGATAGGTTCACCATTATAGGTAGGTTCACCTGTATTAGATGGATCAATGTCTGCGTTAAGGCAGTCGATAGTGACATCAGGGGGAAACACAATCTCACCAAGTGATGGTTTCTCGAGGTAAATAATGTCAACACATGTTGTACTGTTTCCTGATGCATCTGTTGCCGTCCAGGTTACATTTATTTGTTGTGTATAACCATTCGCATTACAAGGCAAGTTGAGAATGACGTAGGAATAAAACAGATCCGGGTCAGGATCACAATTGTCAGATACACCATCAAGGTATAGTTCGAAATCCAATGTGGCAATATCTACGTTGCAGGGAATCACATCAGGAGTACAACTCAGAACAGGTTTTAGTTTGTCCTCAACATATATGGTGGACATACAACTATTTCCTGTTGGGTCAGTTACAACAACCATTAAAGACTGACCTAATTGAGCACAATACACCGTATCATTCAGCGGGCCCATTATATCTACATCATACAGGAATGCTGGATACTCGGGTGCGAGAACTAATAACAATGCGGTGAGCACTGCATAGCCACCCTGTCCCAAAGAGACATTTACGTTAGGCTTGCAAGCCAATGCAAGTGACGCTTCATGCAATATCCCGGGAGGATGATCCGGCCCATTTTCGTAGCAAAATGTCCAGTTGCCAGATCCTTTTATATCTACCATCCATTCAACCTGTCGGGCCGATAGATTGTGAATACTAAATCCAAGAATAATAAGGAAAGCCAATTTTGTCTGGCCATTCCGGTAACTGGTTCTTAAGAAATTCGATAGTGTTTCCATCACTAATACATTGATTGTTGTTAAAGTTGGGGCTATAACATGCAACTTCGAAATGACAGCCTGATCATTTCTGGGTTAATAAGTTCAGTCTTGTAAAAGATGGATATCGCAAAAAAAAATATCTGGTGAGGTGAGACACCTCACCAGATCAATCTACTATTATCATTCTATTGGTACTATGTTGTGTTTCCGATTTCATTTCATATGAATACATGCCCGGATTAGATAGATCGGACCGATGGATATAATACTCATTTTGACCATGCTGGAGTTGAACCTGCCTGCTCAAAACCATCTTGCCACTCATATCAAAGACGTTCAATTGAGCTGTTTCTGAAGCTTTGCTTTCAAACACGATCGTTGTGGCATCCTTAAATGGATTTGGTCTGTTGTAAACAGTATTGGCCTGATTACTAGTAGTTGCCAACTTAATGGCATGCATACTTTCCTGATCTACAGTGTATGCAACAGCCTCAGTTGGTCCATGACTCATTATAAATCGATAATTAGATAATGGAGCTGATGTACGCTTAATCCTGAAAGAGAAGAGCACTATTTCTTCATCATTCCATCCGCTCGCAGAAAATATTGCAACTGATCCCGATTCTCCATGACCAGGAGGCATACGAATTTCATCAGTTGTCGTTTGCTCGCCTGGTGACCAATCTATCAAAGGATAATTTAACTGATCCCATGTAAAAGAAAATTGAATCGCATTATACAAACGTGCATTCTGAAGGACTACGTCAACTTTTATCACCCCTTCTTCTGCATCCGAAGCAACCCTGTATTCTACAACACACTGATCTGCATTTCTGGGCAGGATTAAAGCACTCCTTGCCTGTGTGCTGGCCGTTAAATTAACATCTCCAACTTTCACAGCATCAAAGTCCACATCGTTCATCGTTGTATTAAATGGGTGGATCGAATATGTTTCGGGCCATTGTGTTAACCATGGATTATTCTCATCCGGAAAGACATGCTTTGAATCGATAAATCTCCATGAACGATTTGATGGTAATTCAGTGTAATAACCCAATATGAGTTTACGAAGCTGAATTATATCAATTGCAGTGATAGATTGGCTATTATTAGCATCTGCAGCAATATATTGGTATGGATTCTTGAATAATTCAATGCCTAACAGATGTTTTTGAATTTTTACTAGATCCAATGTGGTGACTCCGTTTCTGGCATCGCCCTCCCTTAAGGGTCTGACATCATACTGTCCTCCTAAAGGCATTGAAGGAAAAACAAAATAACCATTCGACCCACTTGGTATTCCTTCTGCATTGCTGCCATCCAGATAAACCATTGCTCCAGCTAATTTGCCTGAACCAGGGACACTTATATTTCCTGAAATTGTTCCTGTACCTCCAAGTTCAGGAGGGCAAATATTATTGTTGTCCTGAATATCAACGGTTGTGATGCAAAAATCTGTTAGCCCGTTTTCGTCGATAGCCCACAGTTCTATCTCATTATCTCCAAGATCTCCACAATCAAAAACACGAGTTACATCCAACGGATTCTCACTAAAGGCCACAGTCAATGAATTCCCACAAGGATGATCACTGCCGGCATCAAACATATCAGCCTGCAATGTAACCATCCCCCAATCTGCCGTACCATCTCCGTCCAGATCCATCGCCATTAGATTCGTACTTAATCCATGAATGCATTTCGCAGAAGGTGCTTTACAACTGACAACGTTCACTAATTGCACTTCTGTGGTAAGATTCCCGCATTGATCCCAAACTGTATAAAGTATGCGATGGCTTCCTATTGGAAGGTCTCTTGTAAAACGGAGCGTATCTCCTACTACTATTTGTGATGTAAAATCAAAAGACTGATTATTATCAATATCCATAAAATATCTCCAGCTTAATGACGCAGCACTGGAACAATCATCTGTCGCGACTGCTTCAAAATCGATTACTAACCCTTCACATTCAGGGTCGAAAGAACATTCATTCAGATCAGGCAGTGGCTCGATGACAGGACCTATATTGTTCATGACTTTAATCACCTGGATATGTGACCATAACCCCCCAGATTGGGAATTTAACTGGCACCAATCTATCACCGTCCATGTCCTCAATATTTTAAAGCAAGCCTGATCCGTATTTGAAAAATCAAAAACGGCATCTTCATAATTTGCACCAACAAGATCACATGGGCCATCGCTTAGCACAGGCTCATTGTATGGTGGTAGAAGGTCCTCCGGATCTAGTAAGCTGATATCACAAATGTTCGAGGTTGCATAATCAGCTGGCCACACGATATCCGAGGTATCAAACAAATCATAATTAATTATGGAGATCACCTGTTGACATGTAGATTGACGGCCTCCATCATCTGTAGCAGTAAATAGTCTTATGATCGATCCAACTCCGCACATATTGACATCAATTGTAGCGGATGTGGTTACCTCGACATTACAATTATCTAATGCCAATCCATCAAGGCCAAAACATTGCAATCCCGGATCACCAGGGACACCCGGATCATCTAAACAAATCTGTTCTCTATCCTCTTCAGTCAAAGCAATCGTGCCAAAGACATCAAGATTTTCTTCCGTAAATGGAAAAAGACAACTTATTGTCAGATCAATCGGACAAATAATACTTGGTGGAAGTTTATCCTGTACCTCGACTTGTACCATACAGTCATTAAAATGGCCCGCGAGATATGAATCAGAAACAGGTCCCGGTACAGGAGGCAAATCATATACTCTGAGGATTACCATGATTTCGTTATTCGCAATGTCTTCGCAACAGAACTGAATAAAATCATCAAATAGATTTAGTGGATTTCCCGGATTAGAGCAGGAATAATCCGATGGTGCAGTCATTCTTTTAACTTTAAAATATACATCACCACAATTATCAAAACTAGCTGCATTAAAAGCTGACGCTGAGATAATTGCTGTACCCAGATTATCTAATGGTATGGCTAAAGTTTGGTGACATACAGGAACCGGTGGTTGCAGATCTTCAATAGTCAATACCAACGTGTCTGTTCCCATCAGGTTGCATCCATTCGTTGCGATATATACTATAATATGAATCCCAACAGGCAATCCATTCACTTGCCCGCCATTACCCTGAATTGTTCCAAAGGGACCTTCCACTCTTACTGTGTATCCGGGTGAACAATCTTCTGTGATAATCGCCGGGGGAAGAAGCACATTTGCCAAACACTCAGCCAAAGAAGCTGATATGGTCATATCAACAGGAGCGGTTACATCCGGAGGTGTGATATCTATGACTTCAATGATCTGTGTAGAATCAATTGAAATATTATTTTCACACCAATCATATACTGTCCATGTTCGCAGGATTTTATAACCACCACCACATAGAGGAACTTCAAAATCGACCATGGTCACGGACAGATTACAAAATGCCCCATTGAGAATGGGATTTCCATTTATGGAGGGTATCCCTGTATTCTCCGCGGAGGTATCAGGAGGTGGAAAACAATTGAGGGCGTTCACCCCAACTAAGTGTGGTGGAAATACAACATCATCGAGATCCGCTTTCTGCAATGATATAAATTGCTCACAAGTATCAGCATTGTTATACTCATCAACGATAACATATGTCCTGAAATACTGTGAAATAATATCATCATCACAATTGCCCGATGAAATCAGCAAATCATATTTATACACAATTGTACCAGCGCAGTCTGAAATGTCACTGGAATCAATCGGATTATATGCATCAAGATCGGCAGTACATTCCAGCGTAATATCATCCGGGCACTCAACAATAGGTGCCTGTTTATCCACAACGAGGATGGTAGTCATACAGGATTGCCCTGAAAGTGGATGACTGATGACAACCATATATGTATTGCCAACCATCTCGGAGGTGATAATATCCCCGAGGGAGGATCCATTCTCCATGATATCCACCACAATCTCACCAATGCAACCAGACAGGACTACACCTAGTATATCATAGGTGAGTGTGTCCGCGCAATCTGAAGAAACACTTATCTGTACAGGAGGGTTATTGGGAGGACAAGACATAACGCAGTCCTGTGCATCCACATTCGACAATACACTCAGTAGAGCCGACAACACAAAGCATAAACGCCCTATAAAACCAGTGGTAGCTAGTTCTTTCATAAGAGACAAATTGGGTTAATCAATCGTTATTACTGCTTTGGGAGCAAGTCTTTGGGATGGGACGTAATTACATATTAAAAAAAATTATCAATTGATATCAACAGATTTTTAATTCAATACACATTACAAATATATATAATATGTTAAGCATTTCTACGATTTCTTCAGATTTTTATAATATTTATTTGACGTATATGAATAATCTATATTTATAAAAAACTATTTTACAGATGATTGCTCAATTTTAATGGTTTGTTTCAACCTTAAAAAAAATTTGGGACGACATATTTAAACATCCGCTTTCATCCTGTCTTGTCGACCCTTTGGTTAAATGGAGATTAAAAACCAGAAATAGAAAAGCCTCCCTCCAACGAATTGGAGAGAGGCCATCCCAAAAACCGATTTATATTTCTATAAACCCGTTGCTGTTTACACGCTTCTATTCGATGATCACCATCTTCTTAGTTGCTGTGTATTCGTTTGCATCGAGTCTGTAG
>JANMVA010000043.1:0-2059 GCA_031392195.1 Saprospiraceae bacterium
GTGTTTAAGAAGTATGATGAATTGATAAATGCTTTGGACACCAGTTTGTTTAGCTCACAGCAGAGCTGATCCTGAACTGCATGTCAAACATTTTTTTGTATTTACCCGAATCGACCTTTAGAAGTTCATCGTGTGAGCCATATTCGGCGACTTTGCCTTTTTCAAGGACTAAAATGCGGTCTGCATGCCTGATCGTCGAAAGCCTGTGCGCGATGATAATGGATGTCCGCTTGTCGATCAGCTTCTCGATCGCATATTGAATGATGCTTTCCGTCTCCGTATCGATCGAAGAAGTGGCCTCATCGAGGATCAGGATCTCCGGATCATAAATGAGTGCGCGGACAAACGAAATCAACTGTCTTTGACCCATCGACAGATTTCCACCGCGTTCCGATATCACAAAATCATATCCACCCGGTAAGTCCATGATAAACGGATGGGCACCAATCGTTTTGGAAGCTTCCAGGATATCCTCGCGGAGGATTTCCGGATTACGCAATGAAATATTTTCCCAGATCGAACCGGAAAATAAAAACACATCCTGCAGAACAATCGCAATTCTCTTTCGAAGATCTTCCAGATCATAATCCCGGATATCCTGCCCGTCTACCCGGATGGTTCCTTTTTGAATATCATAAAACCGGTTGAGCAAATTGATGATCGTGCTCTTTCCCGAACCTGTACTGCCGACAATAGCGAGTGTCTGTCCGGAAGGAATCGTAAATGACACATCTTTCAACACATCATTCTCATCATCATAAGCAAAATGCACATGATCAAATTCAACAATACCTTTTTTCTCCGGAGTGCTTAAAACAGGTTGAGCTGATTCAGCCATCACTTCATCGCTGTCGAGAATGTTGAAGAGTCTTTCACCGGCCACCATGCCCATTTGCAGTGTATTGAATTTATCAGCCAGCCAGCGCATCGGGCGGAACAGCATATTGATATACAGCGGAAATGCAATCAGTTCTCCCATCGTCACAGAGCCACCCACCACATTGCGTGCGCCCAGCCACACCATAATACCCAATGCCAGTGCTGCAATGATCTCGACAACCGGAAAAAAAATTGCATAGTACAATATGGAATCAAGATTGGCCCTGGTGTAATCGCGATTGATCTCTTTAAATTTTTGGCGTTCCTGGTTTTCAGCATTAAATATTTGCACCACGGCCATACCCGTGATACGTTCCTGGAGGAAAGCATTCAGCCTTGCAATTTGTGTTCGCACTTTTTCATACGAAACTTTTACTTTCTGTTTAAAGATCCATGTGGCAATGATGATCAGGGGAATCGTTGACAAACAAATCAAAGTCAATTTCAAGCTTGTGTAAAACATGACAGCAAGCACCACCACGATGCTCAGCAAATCAGCCACGATCGTAATCACACCTTCTGAGAAAACAGTTTTGATCGTCTCAATATCATTGATGGTACGCGTGGTGAGATTACCAATCGGTGTTTTATCGAAATAGGAAACTTTTAATCCTGTGATCTTATTAAATACCCGCACCCGCAGATCGCGGATGACACTATGGCCAATCAGGTTGGTGAGGTAGATGAATGTATATTGAAGTACACCGGTCAGCAGAAGTATAGCTGCAAACAGTAAGCACATTTTTGCCAGGCCGGATGGATGTGGATCAATAATGTAATCATCGACGATCACATTGACCAGGTATGGCTGGGCGGTATTCAACGGAGCGAGGATGATCGCGAGCAGGGCACTCATCCACAGGAGCTTTTTATAAGGCATGGCCAGGCCGAGAAGGCGCTTCAGCGTCTTCCAATCCATGCTTTTCTTTTTCTTTTCCTTACTCATGCGGGTCCAAATATCGGTTAAACTAGGGAAAACGGTAGAACGGCGGAACGGAGCACGGCGGAAAAGACAGTCTTCAATACCCCGGGGTTGCGAAGCACACAGGCGCCGTACTGAGCGGGCGAACAAGGATGAGGAAAAGGTAGTCGAAGTGGGAGAGAAATTTCGCAGAAATTTTGAAGGGGTAAACTAAGCGGAATTGCGGAAAGGGCTGAATGGTAGAAAAGGCAGAATGGT
>JANMVA010000059.1:0-2312 GCA_031392195.1 Saprospiraceae bacterium
CGAAGGCTGAGGCGAAGGAGGTATGGAGCAGAGAGCAGGAGGCATGGGTATTGTGCGGGGCTAGCCCCCGCCTACGAGATACCTTCTTGGTGCAGGAGAAAACTCCATGCACAGGTTAAAAGGTTTGATCACATCCATAAACTGGCTGTGGGTATTTGGGTAGGCGGGGGCTAGCCCCGCCAATACTTTCTTCATTTATACCTTCTAGTATATCTGGCCCATCATTTATTTATATTCGGGTCTACATGAAAGTTACAATCCGAAAAGCAACTGAGGAGGATATTCCGGCGATCCATGCACTGGTGAGGGAATTGGCGGAGTATGAGCGGGGGCTGCATAAAGTGACTACGACCACGGAATCATACCGGGAGGATTTTAGAGACAAGGTCTTCGATGCCTTTGTGGCTGAAAAAAGAGGGGAGGTGGTCGGGATAGCCTTGTATTACCTGGTTTTCAGTACCTGGAGGGGGCGGATGCTTTACCTGGAAGATTTTGTGGTCCGGGAATCTGAAAGAGGTGCGGGGATTGGGGCTCTGTTATTTGAAGCTTTTATCGAGGAAGCCAAACGGCAGGATGTTGCTGTGGCAAAGTGGCAAGTGCTGGACTGGAATGAACCAGCGATCCATTTTTATAAAAAATATGATGTCGTTTTTGACCGGGAATGGATAGACTGCAAAATCTATCTCAAACCTTTATGAAATGCCGGGCCATGAATAACCCGGCTTCACATCTTTATTGATTTTTCTTTGGATATGGTGGTGCTACCGGTATTTCTGGTCGGAGCTTTAACTCCTCCAGGATCACTTCAATGGCCTTATCCAGTTGATTGTCAATTCCCTTGTATTCATCAGCCGGGTTATTGATAATCTCAATGTCCGGATCGACTCCGTAGCCTTCCATTGGCCAGGTTTGACCTTTGATATCATACCGTGAAAACTCAGGGCGATTCAGAAAGCCACCATCAACAAATGGAAGCGATCCACGTATGCCCACTACTCCACCCCATGACCGGCGACCTATAATTTTTCCAAGACCATAGGTTCTGAACCGGTAAGGAAAAATATCCCCATCAGACGCAGAATACTGATCTATCAGCAGAACCTTAGGGCCAAGGATCATCGTCGGATCGGGCACCTGGACTGTTATGTTTCGAGGCGCATTGATAAAGACAGGTTCCCTGTTCAGGCGCTCTATGATCTGCGGAGAAACATTACCCCCACCGTTTCCACGGTCATCGATGATCAATGCTTTCTTCTGAAGCTGAGGATAGAAATATTTTACAAACTCATTGAGGCCATTCGCTCCCATATCAGGGATATGCAAATAACCAACCTGGCCATTTGTTTTCTCACTGACATAATCAATATTGTGCCTTACCCATTTGAGATAATAGAGATCTGATTCATCCGCCACAGGCACGACAAGTGTTTTATGACTGCCTGATCTTTCCGGTTTGCTATTGAGTGTGAGCTCAACTGTCTTGCCGGCTGTTCCAAGGAGCAATTCGTGGATATCATTAACTGTTGTTGTACTTGTGCCATTGACTTCGATGATATACTCACCTTCTTTGGCATTCACTCCGATCTCGGTCAGTGGGGAACGTGAAGAAGAGATCCAGTTTTCACCTTTGAGGATGTCATTGATTTTAAAATAACCTGAAGCGTCCCTGCTAATTTCTGCACCAAGTAAGCCGGTCTGAATCCGTTCTGCTTTATCATAATCACCACCGCCTACATATGCATGACCGACATTTAATTCAGAAATCATTTCACCAATAACATAGGTGAGATCAAGCCGGTTATTGACATTAGGCAACAGTGCCTGGTACTTTTTCTTCATAGCGGGCCAATCAACTCCATGCATACCTTCATCGTAAAAGAAATCACTCATCTGCCTCCATGCTTCATTAAATATCTGTTCCCATTCTTTCTTACGATCAAGCATCAGTTTCATGTTAGACAAATCAATCTTCTTGTCGATCGTGACTTTGTCCTTGGGCATATCAACAATAGCAAAAGCGTCATCTTTTTTCAATAGCATTTTCTTCCGGTCAGCAGAGATGACATAGTTATTGAACTGACCGATTTCTACTTCTTTTTTGTCTTTCAGGTTATATGCTTTTAGTGTTGTCTTTGGTGAAGAAGTAGCATTTGTCATATAATAAACCATATCGTCTGAAGTACCCAGCGCGAAATAATTGCCAGGAGTTACAGGTAATGCTGTAATGCGATCCACGATACCATCCAGTTCTACTTTAACCGTGATCGGTATTTTTGCAGGAGTAGTACCTGATGCTTTTTCGTCGGAAGAAG
>JANMVA010000113.1:0-2271 GCA_031392195.1 Saprospiraceae bacterium
ATCGGATTGATTCCTGCCAATTCAATTATAGATTTTCCTTCCGGAGTTTCATCCGCCTGTGAACTCAGGACTACACTTTTTACAAAATGTTTTTCATCCACTCCATTTGCAGGATAAAATTTAGTGGCTTTCCGGTTACCAATGGTGATTGTTCCTGTTTTGTCCAGAAGAAGCACATCAATATCGCCTGCAGTTTCAACAGCCTTTCCACTTTTCGTAATGACATTTGCTCTCAGAGCCCTATCCATTCCGGCTATACCAATAGCAGAAAGTAATCCTCCAATGGTCGTTGGAATCAAACAAACGAACAAGGATATAAAAGCTGAAATCGTTATGGGCACATTTGCAAAATCCGCAAAGAATTTTAATGTAATGGTGACAATAATAAATACCAATGTAAACCCGGCTAATAAAATTGTCAGCGCTATTTCGTTCGGTGTCTTTTGTCGGGTCGCTCCTTCCACAAGAGCAATCATTTTATCCAAAAAACTTTCACCGGGTTCTGTTGTCACCTCCACTTTAATGTGATCCGTCAAAACTTTTGTTCCTCCGGTAACTGAACTTTTATCCCCGCCTGCTTCCCTGATGACCGGTGCACTTTCACCCGTGATGGCGCTTTCATCAATTGTGGCAATACCTTCTATGATTTCACCATCTGTGGGAATTGTATCTCCGGCATCACACAGGAATACATCTCCTTTCTTTAGCATTGACGATTGAATAATTTTAATATCATGGCCGCTGCCAGAGAGCACCAGCTTGGCAGGAGTCTCTTCTCTCGTTTTACGCAAACTATGCCGCCGAACCTGGTGTACTTAAAAATATTTACGAAGCAAATGCGGGATTTAAACTTAGTCGAAATAAAAGTTTATGGTTAGATGCAGGAATTTTTGCTTCGCATATTGGGTTTGAAAGTGCCATATCAAAAGATTGCTGGGGTCTTTCCCGAAGTATCCTGGCGGATAACACACCCTATTATGAAAGTGGTGCGAAAATCACATACATTTCTGATAATAGTAAATGGTTATTGAGTGGATTGCTCCTAAATGGATGGCAGCGGATTCAACGGCCGGATGGCAACCATACTCTGGCGTTCGGAACACAAGTTGTATATACGCCAGGCTCGGCCGTTACATTGAATTACAGTACATTCATAGGCAACGATAAACCTGAAATTTCCAGACAAATGCGCTACTTCCACAATGTATACGGAATATTTTATTTATCAGATCAGATACATATCACCGCAGGATTTGATTATGGAATGGAGCAGAAATCAAAAGGATCCAGTGAGTTTAATACCTGGTATAGCCCGGTGCTTCTTATTAAATGGATCGTAAGTGACAGATGGTCTGTCACAGGTAGAGGTGAATATTACTCTGATGAAAATGGTGTGATCATATCTACAGGAACAGAAAACGGTTTTCAAACGTCCGGGGTCTCATTAAACCTCGATTACAGAATAAGTGATAAAGCCTTGTGGAGAGTTGAAGGAAGAACACTTACCAGTAAAGATGAAATATTTACTGCTAACGATGAGTTGATTCGTTCAAACACCTTTTTGACATCCTCACTTGCTGTTACATTTTAATGCCAGATAAAGACCAAACTGTACAACAATTTCTGGATTTAATCAAAAAATCCAGACGCGGCAAATTTAAGATCTACATAGGCATGAGTGCAGGTGTAGGTAAGAGTTATCGCATGTTACAGGAGGCTCATTCCTTGCTCCGAAACGGAATTGATGTCAAAATCGGATATATAGAGACTCACGGGAGAGTTGAAACACATGCATTATTGGCGGGTCTGCCAGTCATTCCGCGACGGACTATATTTTATAAGGGAAAGGAATTGGAGGAAATGGATGTTCAGGCGATTATTAATCTCAGGTCTGAAGTGGTGATTGTAGATGAGTTAGCACACACCAATGTTGATGGCAGTAAAAACGAAAAGCGGTGGCAGGATGTTTTTGAAATTCTGGATGCCGGTATTAATGTAATCAGTGCTGTCAATATTCAACATATTGAAAGTCTCAATGCAGATATCAAGGCTATTACAGGAGTAGAGGTGAGAGAACGAATTCCGGATAGTGTTTTAGCACAGGCGGATGAAGTGGTAAATATTGATCTAACTGCTGACGAACTCATTTTTCGATTGAAAGAAGGGAAAATCTATCAACCTGAAAAAATTGGAACTGCGCTCAAAAATTTCTTTCAGAGTGAGCATATACTTCAATTACGGGAATTAGCCTTGAAGGAAGTAGCTTCACAG
>JANMVA010000363.1:0-3466 GCA_031392195.1 Saprospiraceae bacterium
GAGATGCAGCCCGCAGGGCTGCGTCTCAAAAAATATATCTCAATCCTTTCTGTCGTCATCGTTGTGATCATCCAG
Organism: Saprospiraceae bacterium; assembly: GCA_031392195.1. Taxonomy (GTDB): domain Bacteria; phylum Bacteroidota; class Bacteroidia; order Chitinophagales; family Saprospiraceae; genus Opimibacter. The sequence goes on from JANMVA010000363.1 coordinate 76, forward strand.
CCATAAAATCAGCCATGCAATTTGTATCAGCGATCATTGCTTATAGGTGGAAGCATTACACACGACCTTCCATTCGTTGTTGAACTTTTTGTAGATGGAAACCCAGGCATAGTTGGCGGAGTCGATCAGTGGATTTCCGAGGGTGTCGGGATATGTGAGAACAATTGTTTTTTTCACTGCGGCGTAAGCCATGGTGCCATCATCAGAAATGTCGATGATGGGTTCTGCGGTGTCATCCCATTTAATGAATTCGACACTTTTGAAATAGGGTCCAAATCTTGCTTTGTTATCGGCCGGTGTTGTCAGGTTGGCTTCGCCATCATAAATCGATACAACACTATCTGCAAACGTGGAAATAAACGAATCGATGTCTTTTGCAAAATGAGCTTTGCGTTCTTTTGCCAGGATTTCTGAAATGGCTTGTTTTTCTTTGACTTGATTCACTTTCACTGAACAGGCTAGCAGGATGAAAGAAATGAATGTGATTAATTTAACCATGCTAATTTTTTTTAGGGCTTTTGATTTTATAAAACTTTTCCGAGTCGTTGATCACCATGGTCAATGCAGATAATTCATGACCTATTTCATTTATTCCTGCTAGTATTTTTTCGACTTGTTTAACAGATGGCTTTTTTTTGCCTTTTACATATTGGGATAATAATGTTTCATTCATTCCTATTCGCACGGCCAGAAATTTTGCATTGATCACGCGATAAGATTCAAAAAACTGTTTCAGGTCTACTTGCAGTACAATATTTGAAAGTACAATTTCCAGTTCTTCCTCTTCAAAATAAAAATTTATCGCTTCAAGAATATTATTACGCAATTGAGTAAAAGTCTTACCTGTGGTAAATACAGGCAGCTCATCACTATATGCAGAAAAACCGGTTTTCGTTTTTTCCAATATAAAATTGTATTTTCTTTTAGTTCTCTTACTCATAATCCCGCAATCTTTTTAATTTTTATTTCCATTCCTTTTCCGAGCTCATTAGATCCATGATATGGAAAAACAATTTTTCCTCGTTTAGATGGATGTTTCAAATGAATATGCGATCCTCTTTGAGATACTATTATCCAACCATCCCGTCTAAGAATTCTCATTAATTCAGAACATTTCATTTTCCTGGTGAGTTCGTCAAAAGTAAATAATTATTTACCTTTATTCCAGGCTTTCTTTATTCACGTAGTTCTTTAGGCAATAACGTTTCCGGACAATCCTGAAATGTCACAGGTCTGATCCATCTCCTGATGGCATCATGCCCTACTGCTGTAAAACGACTATCAGTACTGGCCGGATAAGGTCCTCCATGTGTCATGGCTGCTGCCACTTCTACACCCGTGGGCACTCCATTAAATATGATCCGACCTGCTTTCTCAACCAGTATGTTTAATAATTCGCATCCCTGCTCATTCTCTTCGTCAATCAGATGAATGGTTGAGGTCAATTGACCTTCAAGCGCGTGGGCCACTTCTGTCATTTGATCAAAATTATTGCACAAAACGACTAATGAAAAAGGACCAAACACTTCGTGATGCAATTCCGGTTTTTGTAAAAAAGTAGTTGCATCAACAGTTGCCAGGACAGGAGATGCTTTATGATGCTCTCCGGGAGGTTGTTCGCTGACGATGGAAACTCCAGATACGATTGTCATAGCGGACACACCTCGATGAAAATTCCCTGCGATGTTTTCATTCAGCATTGTTGTTGCAGGTATTTCTGAAAGTGATGTGGAAAGTTTTGAGATGAGTTGAATTGTATCATCATTTTGCAATGCAATCAATATTCCGGGGTTTGTGCAAAATTGTCCGACTGTCATGGTGATGGAGTCAACAAGTGTTTTTACCAAAGCAGTAATATCAGATTTCAATTTGCCAGGTAAAATAAATACAGGATTGACGCTGCCCATTTCCGCAAAGACCGGAATTGGATTTTTTCGTTGATTCCCCAAATCAAACAATGCCCGCCCACCCTGCAATGATCCTGTGAATCCAATTGCAGCTGTTAAGGGATGGATGACTAATGCTTTACCGGTTGCAATTCCATCTCCATTCAGTGAAGAAAAAACACCGTCTGGCATGCCCGTGTTTTTTGCTGCATTCATGATCACTTCTGCTACCAGTGCATTAGTGCCTAAATGCGAATCATGTGCTTTCACGATAACAGGACAACCGGCAGCTAGCGCCGATGTGGTATCACCTCCTGCTGTTGAATACGCCAATGGAAAATTACTTGCTGCAAAAACAATCACAGGACCGATTGCCATATTTATTTTTCGCAGATCAGGCCTTGGTGATGGCATTCGTCCGGGAATCGCACGATCGATGACCACATCGAACCATTTTCGTTCCGTGATTGTCTCTGCAAACATCCTGAGCTGGGCACAAGTGCGGCGACGTTCCACCAGGACGCGTGCCTGAGGATATGCTGTTTCCAGCATCATCCGATTGACAAGTTTGTCATCCAGTGCTTCGATTCCATCTGCAATCGCATTGAGAAATTCAGCCCGCCTTACAACTTCCATTGAGCGAAATATCCGCCAGGCACTTTGGGCTTTCTGTAATGCAAGTTCGATCTCGCTTGTTGTAGCTGGTTTAAATCGCTCAGGAAGATTTACTTTTTGCGCAGGATCAAAGGCAAAGATTTCTTTATCCGATAATCCCGACAGATCATAACCAACTATATTTTGTGTGATCATGGTTTTTGCTTTGTTGATTAGCTCAATGCAGGCCTTGTTGCAATACTTCGATTAATGACTTCAAGGACATGCTCTCTGATTGGTCCTTCCAGCATTTGTCTTGGTGGCCTGACATACTCAGTGCCTAAACCTGTCATGGATTGTGCTAGCTTGATGTTCTGAACTAATTGCGGATGAACATCGAGTTCGAGCAATGGCAAAAACCAGCGATGGATTGCAATGGCTTCATCAAATCGTTTTGCTTTTACGAGATTGTAAATCGCAACAGTCTCTTCCGGAAATGCATTGACCAGGCCTGCAACCCAGCCATGCGATCCCAGCATGAGGGCATCAATAGCAATCGTATCAACGCCGGACAATATTTTCAATCGATCCCCAAAACGATTGATCAAACGCGTGACATTAGAGTTATCGCGCGTACTTTCCTTGACAGCCTGGATATTATCATGCTTCAATAACTCATCAAACATCGCAGGCATCACTTCAATTTTATAATCGACCGGATTATTATAGACAAGAATTGGGAGTGAGGTGCTTTCAGCCACATCAGAATGAAACCGGATGACTTCTTTATCCGTGGGTTTATACATCATCGGTGGCAACAACAGTGGTACGCTGCGCAACACGGTATACTACAGCCGGCTTAACAGTAGCGGGACTATGAACCCATGGGTGGCGACCAGCAGCTTCACCCG
>JANMVA010000372.1:0-2151 GCA_031392195.1 Saprospiraceae bacterium
ATTTTTTACCTGATGAACATCGCCTCTGTTCATGGTGCATTTTATGCTTATAAACTCATCCACATCCCGGGCTGCGAACTTCATCCCGAACGGACATGGTGGACAATCCTGTATGCCTGTATCATGTCCACTCTGATCACTTTTATCAACGAGGGAATGGCCAACTGGGAAATGTGGAAAAATTCATTGTCGCAAGGGGAAAAACTCAGGAACGCTTATCAAAAAAGCAAGCTGTTGGGATTGAAAGGTCAGATCAATCCGCATTTTCTTTTTAATTGCTTCAACACGCTCTCGGGCCTGATCGCAGAGGATGAAGAGAAGGCTGAAAAGTTTCTTGATGAAATGACTAAAGTGCATCGCTACCTGTTGCGTGGTGATGATGAATACCTTGTAACACTCAGGAATGAACTCAATTTTGCCAAATCTTATCTCTACCTGATCAAAGCGAGATTTAACGATGCGATTGAGATCAGTATTGATTGTCCTCCTGATATTTTGGAAAAAAGAATACCACCGCTCAGCATGCAGGTAATCCTGGAGAATATCATTTATACCAATGCCCTGAGTAAGAAGACTCCATTGATCATCCGCATCTACTGCCGGAATAATGACAGCCTTGTCATCGCGCATAGCATCCGTGAAAAGATTATCGTCCAAAATCTGAACCTCGATGAGGGGCTGGATAACCTGATCACGAAATACCAACTACTCCGTGCAGGAGATCTGACGATATCAGAAGATGCGCACGTCCGTGAGATCACACTGGAATTGATAGACGAAAAATACCTGGCCGCATGAGAATCCCAAATCCGCCCTGGTTTCAATATGTAGGATGGCTGTCGTCAATGCCTTTCATTACATTTTTACTGTGTTACATCATGTATGATGACCGGTTATTCGACGACTGGCGCATTTGGGCAATTGCTTATCCGATCATTTATGGCATTGGTTTTATATCCTGGCGTTCCCATTATATCTATGATAATTTTATACGCAGTAAATATCCTTCTCTGAAGGATACACAGAAACGGATTTTTGCGACCGTTCCCGTTTATCTGCTGGTCATGGCTCCTTCCGTCCTTCTGATATTTTACAGTTTTGATTGGTTGAATATTATTGGTTATTCGATTCAACCGGGTGATCTCAGGTATGGATTCCTTGTCGGACTTGGTGTCAATATTGTGTTTGAATCATTATGGGAAGTTATCTATATCATCGATAAATACAAGGAAGCCGCTGCGGACCAGGAACGGATCGAGCAGATGCATCTTGAACAGGAATTTGAAAACCTGAAAACCAAATTGAATCCCCACTTCCTTTTCAATAGCTTCAATACACTCTCATCTTTGATCTCGGAAAACAAACATCAGGCAGAAAAATTCCTGGATGAGCTCAGCAAAGTATATCGCTATTTGCTGAGAAGCAACGAAAGTGGAATGAGCACCGTGGAACAGGAGACCAAGTTTATTAGCTCCTATGCCAAATTATTAGAAACCAGGTATGGTGATGGATTTAAAATGAATATGCAGATCGATCCTGCTCTTAAAGATAAGGAGATCCCATCGTTGACCCTCCAGTTGCTCGTGGAAAATGCTGTGAAACACAACGTGATCAGCAAACAACACCCCATGCAAATCGATATCTTCTCCAATCCTGAGGGTTGGATCACTGTCGAAAATAACCTGAATAAAAAAGTACGACCCGTATCAGAATCGACAGGGATAGGATTATCCTATATCCGCAATAAATACGCATTGATGAAACGGGTGGATATTATCATAGAAGAAACGGCTGGTAAATACAAAGTGGCCATACCTGTACTGTCATGAAAAGCATGTTTACAATCTATCCGGGACACCTGACGATTGATACCGGAATTTCCGCAATTGAAGGTAAAACCACTTTCGTTTGCGATGGAACTGCTGCAATTTTACAATCATAATTGATGAACCGGTTATTCAAAAGCCGCCAAAGAAAGCAACATGAAAATATTTATCGTTGAGGACGAGGACCTCGCCGTAAAAAAACTCCAGAAGACCCTCCAATCCCTGGGAGATGACATCGAAATCGTCGGGACATCTGACAGCATTTCCGCTTCTGTCGAATGGTTGCAATCCAACCCCCGGCCTGACCTCATCCTGATGGACATCG
>JANMVA010000376.1:0-4436 GCA_031392195.1 Saprospiraceae bacterium
CGCAGGACGACGTGTGGGGCGTCCTGATCATGGCCGGCGGCGTAGGTTCAAGATTCTGGCCCGCCAGCAGGGAACATATGCCAAAGCAATTCCTGGATATCGCTGGAACAGGTAAAACACTAATCCAAGCGACGTATGACAGGTTCGCGCAATTCGTGCCGGTGGATAACATCTTCATCATCACACATGATTTTTACCGGGAGCAAACCATTCACGCGATACCGGGAGTGAATTCACGAAACATCATTTGTGAACCCACCAGGAATAATACTGCAGCGTCAGTAGCACTTGCTTCAATGAAGCTCAGCAAATACGATCCGGAAGCTGTTTGTATTGTCGCCCCCGCCGATCATATCATACAGAAAGAAGATGAGTTTAAAAGAGTGATGACACTTGCTGTTGAGCACGCTACTCTAAATCATAGCATGATTACCCTGAGCATTCAGCCCACACGACCTGATACAGGCTATGGCTATATTGAATTTGAAAAAGGTGACATCGCCCCAATCAGAAAAGTAAAATCATTTCGCGAGAAGCCTGACCTTGATAGTGCGCAACATTATTTGGCAGCGGGAAACTTTGCATGGAATTCGGGATTGTTTATTTGGAGACTAGACGATATTATTTCAGCATTTAAGCAGTATTCCCCTCAGATTTATCATGTGTTGTCAAAGGGTGATCATTTGTATAATTCAGACCGCGAGATTGAATTTATTAAGAACGAATACCCGTTGACGGAAAAAATCTCAGTAGACTACGCCATCCTCGAAAAGGCAGAGAATGTCTACACCATTCCATGCGATATTGGCTGGTCAGACCTCGGAACATGGAACTCCCTGTTTGAGATTAGTGAAAAGGATGAAAATCATAATGCTGTGCTGAGCAATCCGGCGTATCTCGAAGACACACATCAATCACTGATTATTTCAAAAACAGAAAAGCTTCTCGTCATCAAAGGGCTTGTAGATTTTATCGTCGTGGACACGGATGATTGCCTCCTGATCTACCCGAAATCGGAAGAACAAAATATTAAAGCATTGAAAGAAAAACTAAATCGCCAGGGTCTTGATCTTTACCTCTAAGGGAAGATGAAACGAATAGTGATCGTTGCCAATACGACCTGGAATATTTACAATTTCAGGTTGAACATTATTCGCAAGCTGATTGACGAAGGACATGAGGTCATTGTCATGGCGCCCGTCGATAAGTTTATTTTCTATACCGAAAACATCAGGGAGGTGCTACATGTGCCCATTCACCACCTCGACCGGGATAGCGTCAACCCGATTCGCGATTTGCGGTTGCTGATCGAATTAATAAATCTTTACAACCAGTATAAACCGGATCTGATTTTACATTATACCGTCAAGCCGAATATCTATGGAGGGTTCGCGGCGAGGATCCTGGGTATCCCGTCAATGGCCGTGGTGACAGGATTGGGATATTCACTGATCCATGAGGGGCTGATCAATTTTATCACGCGGATCTTGTACAAGTTTTCATTGCCCTTTCATCGAAAGGTGATTTTTGAGAATACAGATGACAAAAAACTATTTGAGGAAAAGGGATTGGTTTCTCCTTCGAGGAGCATGGCCATCAAAGGATGCGGTGTGGATACAACTGTCTTTTATCCCAATGGTGATGGTCGTCAGGAAGGAAAGTTAACTTTTGCATTCATCGGAAGGCTGTTGTATGACAAAGGGGTGAAAGAATTTATCGATGCAGCACAAATCGTCAAGGAGAAAATTCCAAATATCCAGTTCTGGCTGATTGGTGAAATAGATAAAGGAAATCCATCATCGATCAGTAATGATGATCTCATGAAATGGATCCGTGACCCGAACATTCACTATCATGGTGCGACAGAGAACATCAAAAGGTATATGGAGAAATCAGACTGCATCATCCTGCCCAGCTATCGCGAAGGCATGCCGCGCGTGATCATGGAAGCCATGGCGATGGAGCGTCCTGTCATTACCACCAATACAGCCGGATGTCGCGAAACAGTCGATGAAAATGTAAACGGATATCTGGTTCCTGTCAAGGATGCAGCAGCACTGGCCAATGCGATGATCAGGTTTACTGAATTATCACGCGAAGAGCAATTCAACATGGGGAAATCCGGAAGAATAAAAGTGCTCAATGAATTTGATGACCGCCTGATTGCGGATCAACTATATGCTTCACTCGAAGAGTATTTGAAATAATATAAACATGCATCTTATTTTCCTCGTCCATTGAGTTTGCCGCGCTTCCTGTTTTTCCTTTATTACTTTCCTCCCTTGCAGGGCACTCCGCCCAAACGCAATCACCAGGTTGCATCTGAGATTTCACATAAAACAGCATTTTCAAGGATCTTCACCTCCACGGAGCAGGCAGAAGCAATAGTTGAGAATGGACATGTTCAGATCCAAACCATTCCGGCCAGCGATTACAGATCCTACCTGAGAACAAAGTCAGTGGACGGAGCCCTTCCCGAAGAGAAAAAGGAAAGCTGGTGGATGCAGATGATGGTGAAGCTCATCAATACCTTTCCGATTAATATTTTGATTGGTGAGGGAGGTTTATTTTATTTTCTGAGATTGATGCGAGAAGGCCACAGAGCTATCAGGACTGAAAGAATTACACATATCTATTCCTCGTACAGGCCATTTACAGATCATTACGCTGCATACCGGTTGAAGAAAAAACACCCTCGTCTGATCTGGATCGCCGACTTCCGGGATCTGATCATCGATCCGCATTACAATCATATTTTTTCGGGAAGCTCCCAACAGTTATTCTTTAAAAGGATTTTCAAAAGAGCTGATGTTTTGACCACAGTGTCCGATGGATTAGCTAAACATCTCCGTGAATACAATCCCAATGTTCTCACCATCCGGAACGGAATCATTCGTATTCCTGAATCCATTCCGGAAACGCATTGCAAATATTTCAAGATAGCCTACACCGGATCCATGTTTCTCGATAAAAGAAATGCGGAGCCTGTATTCCTGGCGCTTCAAAGTCTGATCGAAGAAAAACTGGTGAAAGAAGAAGAGTTCAGATTTATTTACGCAGGCAAGGATAGTTTTTATTGGAATGAGATGGCCGCAAAATATGAGATGCAACACATCCTGGTCAACAAAGGAATTGTTCCCGGAGACGAGGCATTAAAAATTCAACTGGATGCGTGTATCAATCTCCTGCTCACTGTCTCGTCGGATGAGTTACAGGGAGTGTTGACAGGTAAGATGATCGAATTATTCGAATCCGGCAGCCCGGTTCTTGCTATTGTAGTCAATAAAAATGATCCCGAATTAAAAAATATGCTGGAAGAACTTGAAATTGGTCATTCGTTTTCAGATAACAAAACAGATGCAAATGGCATCCGTGAATTTATATTCCAGGAATATCTCCACTGGAAAAAAAACGGCACCAACCGCAAGGCGGTGAACCTGGAAGCATTGAAAAGAAAGTACTCAGTGGAAGAAACGATGAGGCCGTTGTTTGAGTTTCTGAAAGTGTGATGATTCTTCTGCGCCCAAATTCCTGAAGATACAACCGCCCCTAAATCCTTAAGATCCCACCGCCCCTAAATCCCCTAAAGGGGACTTAACACAGATTTCAGGTGCGGTAGAAGTCAATTTTGATTTTAATCTTTCTAATGTGATAAGTTTTTCTTTTATACTTGATAGAACTGAATCGATATCATCATAAACCTGATCATTTGAAAACCTCAGTATTGTTAATCCTAGTGCCCTTAAATTGAGTTGTCTGTTTTTATCGAATTCAAATATTTCATCTAACAGGTGATAGGACCCATCTACTTCTATAGCTAGTTGATAAGGATGACAATAAAAATCAACCACATATTTCCATGCGGGATGTTGGCACCGGAACCTGGATCCTAATGCATTATTGCGAAGACGACTCCATAATAATTTCTCGGCAGGAGTTAAGTTGTTTCTTAAAAAATGAGCAAATCGAAAAGTCTTTTTCGTTGCTCCATAATACATGCTGGTGCCCATGTCAATGAAGGTTGATACTAATTTACCTACTTCGAAAGAATTTATCAAGTTCCCTTTAAAGAATTTAGGGGCGGCGGGATCAAATGAGCATGATAAGTTGAAAATTATTATTAAGTCCCCTTTAGGGGATTTAGGGGCTGCCAGATCAAATGTGCATGATTCATTGAAAATTATTATTAAGTCCCCTTTAGGGGATTTAGGGGCTGCCAAGAACAAATGTGCATGAGATTATGAAAATCATTTCCAAGTCCCCTTTAGGGGATTTAGGGGCGATGAAGACTTTCACGCTTGAGAATACGGATCCCAATTCCTCCGCCCGCGCAGGCACCCTCCACCTCCCCCACGGCGAAGTCGAAACCCCCATCTTCATGCCGGTCGGAACAGCCGGAACAGTAAAAGCAGTTCATCAACACGAATTAAAAGATC
>JANMVA010000379.1:0-3005 GCA_031392195.1 Saprospiraceae bacterium
TGGCAAACATGGTGGTTTATCACAATTGCTATAATGGCCCTAATCTTTTTAGTCCAGTTTGCTTTTCGAAATTATTATAAGCGTAAGCTTGAAAAGAAAAACCAACTCCTCCGCGAGCAATCCCTCATCATCGAAAAACAACAAGCCGTCGAAAATGAACGAACCCGCATCGCCTCCGAAATGCACGATGACCTGGGCTCCGGATTGACAACGATAAGGTATCTCAGCGACAAAGCACTCCTGCAGGCAAAGAATACAGAAGAAGCAAGTCAAATCAAACGCATCGCCGATCAAAGCAACACCCTGGTCAGAAACATGTCCGAAATAATCTGGGCCATGAATGCCCGCTTTGATAACTCCGAAAACCTCACAAGTTATCTCCGGAGATATGCTTCGGAATTTCTGGATGAACATAAACTTTCATTAGAATTTGTTGCGGCTGAAGAGTGGAATCCTGTTATTATTGGTGGTGAGAAACGTCGCAATGTATTTCTTGTCTTCAAAGAGATTTTACACAACTCAGTTAAATATTCCAAAGCCAGTAATATTCATATCACGGTCAGCTCAGGCGATCATTACCTGATTGAAATTGCAGAAGAAGCCTCCACTGGTTTTGATGCGGATGCATCGATTCAAAAAGGGAACGGATTATTTAATTGTCAGAAACGAATGAAGTCCATCGGAGGTCAAATCTTGTTCGAGAGACAAACACACCTAATGAAGATTATTATTTCTGTTCCCGTTAACAACCCATCCCTTGTCTAAAATCAAGATCGCCATCCTGGAAGACCTGAAAGATGTCGCTGAATTTCTGAAGGATACGTTTAATCAACAAGATGACATGCAATGTTCCCAGATATACCTGAATGCAGAAGATGCCATGAACTTCCTGCCAGCAAATCCGTCCGACATTCTGATTGTGGATATAGGCCTTCCGCGAGCCAGTGGAATCGAAGCCATGAAATACCTCAATGAACATTGTCCGGGCATGCAATACTGTATGTTTACTGTGTATGAGGATGATGATAAAATATTCCATTCGCTTCAATCCGGGGCGAAAGGATACATCCTGAAAGGATCACCTGCGGATAAAATACTCTCCGCAGTCAGAGAACTCTATCACGGTGGTTCTCCTATGAGTCCAAGTATCGCCCGTCGGATCCTGGATGTCTTTCAGAAACTGCAGGTAACACCAGTCGTTTCAGCACTTCCACTGACTCCCAGGGAACAGGAAATTCTCCACCTGGTTTCTAAAGGTCTCTTATATAAGGAAATCGGCGATCAGCTTCAGATTGCTATAGGTACCGTCAAACAACATCTCAACAGGATCTATGACAAGCTTCAGGTATCGAATAAAACAGAAGCCATCAATAAGCTCAAGGAATGGAAATAGACTGAAAATCAGCACATTACGTTTCTTTTGAATTTCCCCATCTTTCGGGCATGTATTTTGAAGTCTATCCGCACATGAGAGGCCCATTTTTGAGCTTTTTGATGGTAATATCAACCAAGGTTGAGTACTTTTGTTACTCAATCCTTAGCCAAAACCAATGATTGAAGCCCTGATTTCTTCAAAAATGAGGATAAAACTTCTGCTGAAGTTCTTCCTCAACAGCCGATCACGCTCCTATCTGCGTGGATTGGAATCAGAGTTCGGTGACTCAACCAATGCGATCCGCCTGGAACTCAATCGGTTTGAGAAGGCCGGCATGCTCAAATCCTATACGGAGGGCAATAAGAAATTCTTCCATGCTAATACCGAACACCCGCTCTATTCGGAGATTCACAACATCCTGATCAAATACATTGGTTTTGATACAATCATCGATACCGTTATAGAGCGGTTAGGTGAGATCCGTGAGGTATATATCGTAGGGCAATTTTCGAAAGGAATTGACAGCCCGGTGATCGACCTGATGTTTACGGGGGACATCGATGAAAACTACCTGATCCATCTGATTCGTAAAGCGGAATCCCTGATTAATCGCAAGATCCGCTATATCATCTACCGTGTAGATGAGGTGAAAAATATTGACTGGGCTCAGTTTGATCCACAACCCTTACTGCTATGGTCGAAGGACGCCTGAAAACCGAATCAATCACCGACTTGCCACGCTCAATTCGGAATGAAAGTCAAACTTCTTCTGCAGGAGAATGGTATGTGGTGCGCACTAAAACCAAATGCGAAAAATTTGTCCGTGATAAAATTGAAACCATGGGCATGCAGGCTTTTGTTCCGCTGCGCAAAAGAACAGCGCGATACAATCGCAAAGTGAAAACATATGAATTGCCGCTCATCACATGCTACACATTTATAAAGTTGGACAAGAACAAACGTAACCAGGTGCTTGCCCTTCCATATGTGCAGGGCTTTCTGAAAACCGGTGGAGTTGATAGCACGGTAAGTGACCGTGAGATGGAATGGCTTCAGAAAATCAGCGGAACGGACATGGAAGTAAGAGCAGAAACATTGTCGATGCACATCGGTGATCGCATCATTCTTGCATATGGTCAACTCGCCGGAATGGAAGGAACAATTCTATCACACCATTCAAAAAATGAATTCATTATTGCCCTTGAAAGTCTTGGGTTGCAAATGGTGATCCAGGTGGAGAAAGAAATGGTAGAACCGGCCTGGTAAGAGTGTGGGAAAGTGAGAGAGTGAGAAAGTGAGAAGGTGAGAAAGTGAGAAAACAAATGTAGTGTGCGGGGCTTGCCCCCGCCAGGAATTAAAAAACAAAATTACGAGCGGCAATTCGTCAATCGTAATTCGTAAATAAAAACTACTGATGGTCCGCGACCTATCGGAAGGCGAAGCCTTGCAAAGTTCACAACAGGATAACATTTTTTCGATCGAACACAAGCTTGTGTCCAGAGAGGAAAATGAGACACGAGTCCTCGCCTGCCATCAAGCACACCCAGCTTAAACCAATACCGGTATAGAAAATAAAAGAAACACCTTATGAAAGACGGCATTTGCAGATAAAGATTGTTCTTATACCATC
>JANMVA010000308.1:0-6305 GCA_031392195.1 Saprospiraceae bacterium
CTCGATTTTTTCATTATTAAAAACCTCAAGGGTGCCACCGATCGTGTGCACGGTATACAGACTATCCACATTGAGAATTGCACCTGGTGCCTCTTCCCTAATAATCAAGTCATTTTTAATAACACCGCAATCGGGAAACATAATATTGAAACTGTCAATTTGGGATTGACGGCTTAATACTTGTGTGAGTATACATGCATTTGGGCTGAGACATTTGAATTCGATTTGGAAAGGATGATCACAACCTTCATCATTATCATGTATATCCACACTTTTATTCTCATCATACAATACCTGACACAGGAAGTCGACAGAACATTCAGATAAAAGAGGGTTTTGAAAAATGCTGATATCCGCCGAACCTGTCCCGGAATGGATGTCCTCTGGATTTAAGTTTCTTAGCCCTGTAATATTGTGCAAGGAAGTATTATTGTCTATCTGAATACGGCCGTTCATCGTGGTGAGATTCTCCAGAGGATCCAATTCACCGATTAAGTTCATACGTGAAATAATCAATCCACCGTTAATGGACTCAAGACTTTCAAGACCAATTAACGAACTGATGCCTGCATATGATAATTTTAGTTCCCCGGCAATTGATCTGAGACTATCTAAACCCTTCAAATTCATAAATCCATTACTGTTCTCTATTAAAACATCACCCCCGATTTCTTTGAGATATTTCCATGGCGCAAGTTTGTCAAGGAGATATACCTCTTTAATAGAAAGGTCACCTCTTATCTCACGAATATTTTTCAACGCATCGATGTCCTCCAATACCGTGCTGTTATAAATGGAAAGGCCACCAACAGACTTCAGAGAATCCAGGCCGGCTACTGATTTCGGATTGTTTAGGGATAACAATCCACCGATGTAGTCAAGACTGTTTATACCCAAAAATCCTTCATCCGGAATAGCAGAGAATCTTGCTTCATTGTAAATGGAATCAATATTTTCAAGTCCGTGAAAAGATGTAAGACTTGAATTGCTCTGAATAATTAATGAGCCACCAATTGAATTTAAGTTATCCAGACCTGTCAGGTCGCTTACATTCAGTTGTCTAATCGTCAAGTCACCATCAAGACGATGCAGCGAGTGCAGTCCGGACATGGATGTAATAGAAGGAAGATTAAAAATTTCCAGGTTGCCATGAATGATCTCAATCAATTCAAGATCCTGCAAAGTTGGAATGTTCATATTTGCCTGGAGTAAAAGGCTACCATTGATTGCTTTCAATTTTCTCAGGAGTGCAAAGTCTGTAAGAACGTCATTATATGCAATTCTGATTCCCCCATTAACAGAAATGACATTTTCCAAACTTGTTAGGGATTGCAGATAAGGATTATCAACAATTGAAATGCCACCATTAATCTTTTCGAGACCTGATAATCCTTCCATTGTTTCAAAATTCGTTCTGGAGATCTCAATACCTCCGGCATATTTTAGATGAAGGGCGTCCGGGAAAGATATCAATGAGTCTATGTCCCAAATTCTAAAAAATCCAAAAACAGAATCCAGTAAGGGAGGGAAAGTATAATGAATCAGATCATTGGCTTTGCCATAGACAGCCATGTCATTCCGAACCTTCTCCAGGCTATTGAATCCATCGATGGTTGGCTGATTACCTAATGTCATATAGTTGACTTCACTTAGATTAGTCAAACCATTCATGTCAACCAGATTCTTGTTCCGTTCGATATTCAGATCCTTCAAAATTGTAATTCCTTCAAATCCCTCCAGAGAGATGAGTGAATCGTTGGAAGAAATAATGAGATCACCTCCAATGGCTTGCAAATGGTGCAGGCCATGCATGGATTTGATTTTACAATACTGAATAATCAAATCACCTCCAATGCCGGTAAGCTTATAAAGGCTGTCAAGATTAGTGACAGCCGAATTGATGATGACTTCAACTTCAATTAAAGTGCAATCAGGAAACCTGATGGGAAAACTATCTACTTCGGATTGTTTACTAAAATAAAGCTTCACAGGGCATTCCACCTGGCAATTTTCAGCTACCTGCCAGAAATCATTACAACCCTGAGCATTGTTATTAAATCCATATCCAAACTCTGTTCGGGAAATAGCCTCGCATAAAAAACTAAGGTTGCAAACAGATAGATCCGGATTTTCAAAAACAGTGATCTTGTCTATTGAATCAGGATTGATATTATCCAAAGCATGAATTGAAACTAAACTTGAATTGTTCTCTATTTGCAGCTGGCCATTGACCACCTCAAGATTCTCAAGACCCGAAAGATTGGTAAGGGAATTATTGTACGAAATATCAAGATCTGTAAGACTGCGAATATTCTCCAATCCATGTAACGAAATGAGGGAATCGCCCCCATGAATCGAAAGTTCACCCACTTTTTCTAACGTACTGAATCCTGACAGATCTACGAGTTTGTCTGAAGACAAATGAAGCTCATTGACCTTTCTTAAATTAGGAAAGGCATTGAGCTCTGTCATTTTTGGGATTGATAAGGACAAATAATCCAGAGAGTCAATATTTGGAAATGAACCTATTTCTGTAAATGGCCCCTGCAATCTTAACCATCTCCGCACAAAAATCAAATCGTTTATTCCCGCAATACTTGCAAGGCTATCATTAAAGCTGATGTCTAATCGTCCATAGACTGAATCGAGAGAAATCAGATCATCCAGATCTTGCAGCCGATTGTTCTGATAGATGGTCAAGTTGCCCCTGATAGATGTGATATGAGAAAGCCCTGACAAATCGGTAATGTCACCTTCTTCCTTCTCAAATATTTGAACATCCCCGAAGATGATTGTGCATCCTCCGAATTCACTCGCAAAATCATCTATTTGCTCCTGGGATTCAAAATGCAGATAATCATAACAGATCTGGCTGATGAGTTGAGTATGGACAGAAAATAAGATGATTGCTAAAAATCCTTTAATCCACGGATTCATATAATGGAGTTTATCTGGTCATGTGTTATCGCCAAGATAGAAATAAATCCAATCCTGAATAATTAGCTTCCTTTGTAATTCATTGAATGACACATATTTTATATTGAAATGATCTATCCCACAGTAATTAATCTCACCAGCGACACCATCACCCGCCCGACACCGCCTATGCTGCAAGCCATGATGGCGGCTGAAGTTGGTGATGATGTATTCCGGCAGGACCCCACGACAAATGCACTGGAAGAAAAAATGGCTGCCATGTTTGGTCATGAAGCAGCTTTGTTCTGTCCTTCAGGAACGATGACCAACCAGATTGCGATCAAGGCACAAACGCAACCATTGGATGAAATACTTTGTGATGAGCTCGCACATATTTATCGATATGAATTAGGTGGTTATGGTTTTCATTCAGGCGTGGCTATTCACGTCATGCGCGGAAAAAACGGGATCATCACTGCCGATCATGTGCACCAGGCAGTGAAACCAAAAGCAGACTGGAATCCAACTACAAAACTTCTTTGCCTGGAGAATTCGGTGAACATGGGAGGTGGAAATTATTACACACTGGCAGAAATAAATCCGATCGCCGATGCTGCAAAAAAACACGGATTAAAAATGCATCTCGATGGCGCACGATTATTTAATGTCCTCGTCGAAACAGGTGAGTCACCAAAAGAGTACGGAAAAATTTTTGACAGCATTTCGATTTGCTTGTCAAAAGGTCTTGGTGCACCGGTAGGTTCAATCCTGACAGGGACATCAGAAATGATTGCACACGCAAGACGTGTACGCAAAGTGATGGGTGGAGGCATGCGTCAAAGTGGTTATCTCGCAGCGGCAGGAATTTATGCCCTGGACCATCATGTGGAAAGATTAAAATATGACCATGAGCGGGCACGCATCTGTGGAAACCATCTTAAGTCTCAGTTATGGGTTGACGAGGTATTTCCTGTTTTTACCAACATCGTACTTTTTAAAGTTAGTGGCTCCCTAACCTCTGCAGAAGTCGTCCAAACACTGGCCACAAACAATATTCTGTGCGCACCTGTTAACGATAAGTTAGTGCGGTGGGTGTTTCACCTCGATATTGATGATCAAATGGTGGACTATGTCGTTGATGTGTCAGACAATCTATTTTGATCCCATTCCTTAAATACCGATATTTGTGTCGTATTTTAGATAGTGGTTTTTTCATTTACTTCCTATGATGAAGCATTTATTACTCTTCCTGCTGCTGCCCCCGGTTACCCTCTTCGCTCAGTCCTACAACATGACTTTGTTCGCCAATCTAGACTGGAATGGATTGCCTACGCGATATGGCGCCCAGTACAGTGACTGCTGGGGATATACAACCGAAGATGGTCATGAGATTGCCATTATCGGACTGATCGAACAGATCCGGTTTATTGATGTCACGGATCCGGCTAGTCCGCAGTCGATCCTACACTATACGGTTAAAAATGCTAATACGAATGTGACCAATAAATCGCTCTGGCGGGATTTTGACACCCATGGGCATTATATCTATGCGGTTGCAGATGAAGGTTCACAAGGATTGCTCGTCTTCGACATGAGCAATGCTCCTGATACCATTACTGTAGCAAGCCAGACTAATACATTTTTTAACCAGGCACACACCTTGTTTATCGACCAGGCTAACGAACTACTTTACCTTGCCGGAACAGATAACCAGGCAAACGGGATCAAGGTCCTGGATCTTTCGCAGGATTCTCTGTACCCCCCTCAGTATGGAACATTTCCATTGAATATCTACGGTGGTGGTTATACTCATGATATTTACGTCCGTGACAATATCGGTTATGCCAGCCATGGAAACCTCCACAAAATCAATATTTACGATTTCAGTAACCTGCCTACTATTACAGTGCTTGGTGCAATTGATAACTATCCGGAGGAAGGTTATAATCATAGCAGCTGGCTGGATGAAAACGGACAATACCTTGTGATGTGTGATGAGACGTTAGGAAGTGATGTCAAGCTGATCGATGTCTCAGATCCGGGTAATATTTCAGCTGACGATATCAATACGTTTTATTCTGAATTGCTGGGTGCAGGGGTTCCCGGACAGAGTGTGTCGCACAATCCGTATATCGTCGGTGACCTTGCGTATGTATCTTACTATGAAGACGGTGTACAGGTATTTAATATTTCCGATCCGGAGAACATTACATCCTATGCCTATTACGATACTTATCCCGGCAATGTCCAATACAATGGATTTGATGGTTGCTGGGGTG
Organism: Saprospiraceae bacterium; assembly: GCA_031392195.1. GTDB lineage: Bacteria > Bacteroidota > Bacteroidia > Chitinophagales > Saprospiraceae > Opimibacter. The sequence goes on from JANMVA010000308.1 coordinate 5,196, forward strand.
TTTATCCATTTTTCCCTTCAGGCACTTTGCTTGGATCGGATATGAATTACGGATTGTATATCATGGGGATCACGGATCTCGCGCTGGATATTGATTTTATTTCTTTCACTGCTACACGAAAAAAGGAAGGTGTTCAGCTCGACTGGATCGTAGGTGATGTATCGAATGGTAATAAGTTTGAGGTTAAACGATCAGCCGATGGAGGGCTCAACTTTGAAACGATCGGCCTTGTAGATCTGAAAGGCCTTCAGTCAAAATATACTTTCCTGGATCAGAATGCAACTCCACGTCAACGATATACTTATCGGATCGATTTTGTTGAATTTGACAATCGACGTGTTGCATCTCCGGCCAGGAACATCACTGCAGGAATTGGTGAGACGACGTTAAAAGTGGTATCTCCTATTTCTTCAACACTCATCGTTGATGTCCGGAAGCCGGTTGAAGAAATCAAGCTGGGTTTGTACGACATGGAAGGAAAGCTGATCTGGTCCGAAAATATCATGGAACCCGGCATCAGAATAGAAAGAAATATTGATGGGTTAATCCCCGGACAATACATGCTCACAGCCAATTGGCCAGGAGGCAATGAAAGCACCCTGATACAAGTAGTCAATTAAGCTCTTCGAAATAAGCTTTCGCTCAACCGGCTCAAATTACCAGGCGATCTCGTCGCTCTCAGTGGTTTCAGTTTCGGTATTGTTGTTCTGGCTGTTAGCTTCCCACTCGGCCTGCTTGCGATCGAACTCTTCATAGTCGTAATTGGGCATTAAATCCACTTTTACGTGCTCGATCACTTCCTGCAGGGATGTCAGGAAACGGTTGAAATCCTCCTTATACAGGAAGATCTTGTGCCTCTCATAGTTGTCCGCGTTGTGCTTCTTGGTGCTCTCTGTCAACGTAATGTAATAATCCTCACCACGCGTCTTGCGAACGTCAAAAAAATAAGTCCTTCTGCTACCTGCCTTTACCTTCTTGGAGTAGACATTTTCAAATCTGGAATCGTTACTGTTCGACATGTCTCACATTTTTGTGTTACAAATCTAAGTTTATAATTGGAATATCCTATACCCGACAGACCATGGGGGTGCATATTTGTAAACCTACACC
>JANMVA010000481.1:0-5945 GCA_031392195.1 Saprospiraceae bacterium
CCCGCAAACCACGCCTGCAAGGATGGAATTAATCGATAGCCTATCCAATGCATTTATTTATGCAGTTACGGGGAACAGTACCACCGGATCCACATCAGCCATCACAGACCAACAATTGGAATACTTTAATAAATTAAGCAAATCCAATTTCAGCGTCCCTGTGCTCATTGGCTTCGGCATTTCCAATCACAAATCATTTCAGCTGGCATGCCAATTTGCTCACGGTGCTATCATAGGTTCTGCCTTTATCCAACATCTCGAACATTCCAAAAATCTGCAAGATTCGGTTCAGCATTTTATTCAATCCATTAAAACGAAATCATCATGATCATACAATTAGAAAATAATCTGAAAGAACAGGAAATCCTTCACATTGAACAATATCTTTCAACAACCGGGTATTCAGTATCCCATGTTCGATCTCAATTTAGAAATTACCTGGTTGTTCTTGGCAATGTCAAACACGACATTCGCAAAATCGGCCATTTAAATGGAGTGGCTGATATTCATTATGTGAATGATGCCTACCAGCTGGTTTCCCGCATGTGGAAGACAACAAGAACAATTATTGACCTGGGAGATGAAGTGAAAATTGGCGGGAAAGATCTGTCTATTATGGCTGGTCCATGTTCCATTGAAGATGAGGCACAGGTCATAGAGATAGCCGATTTTTTAGTGGCCAACCATATTCGCATTATGCGTGGCGGAGTTTTCAAACCAAGAACCTCTCCCTATGCTTATAGAGGAGGAGGCATTGATTCTCTTAAAATGTTCCATCGCATTTGCAAGGAAAGGCAGCTAAAAATAATAACAGAGGTGATGGATGCCAGTCAGATTGATGACATGCTTCCTTATACTGACATCTTCCAGGTGGGAACGCGAAATGCACAAAACTTTAATTTACTGGATGCCCTGGGAAAATGTGATAAAGCAGTCATGCTGAAAAGGGGAATGTCCGGGACTATTGAGGAATTATTGCAGGCAGCTGAATACGTATTTTCAAGCGGAAACGAAAAAATAATCTTGTGTGAACGTGGTATCCGGACTTTCGAAAATGCTTATCGAAATACAATGGATTTGAATGCCATTGCCATCTTAAAAGATAAATCCCATTTGCCTGTTATCGCTGATCCGTCTCATGGAATCGGAATACGAAAATATGTGCAACAAATGGCATTAGCATCCATTATTGCGGGAGCTGACGGCATCATTGTAGAAACTCATCCGCATCCCGAAAAAGCAATCTCTGATGGTCAACAAACGCTGAATTTCTTAGAAATGAATCAATTGATGAATAAAACAACAGCCTTGCAAAATTTAAATTTAACAGCCAGTCGATAGTTATATCCGGAAGTGCGATGATGATACATTAAAACCCAAATATCGACTGAAAATCAGTCGCCACTCCAACCCTCAAAGCAAAATCCTTGTATTTATAATCCTGCCATGAGGTAACAAACTCCACTCGCAAAAACCGGAATAAATAATTGATCGCATATCCTACTTCTGCATATTTCTGCGATTCAGGTGTCAACAATACATTCAGCATCAGATTTTCACGTATGCCCATTCGCCGGAAATAATTCATCTGGGTAAGTCCGAATCTTCGGAATTGATAATTGAAGAGCCCGGTAAAGAATTCATCATTTGTGCTGTAGTAATAATAGTCGAGCATCCGGAATGTACTGACCGGATTGATCGGCGTAGCTGGAAGCCTGTTACCCGCAAAATGATAATAATCGTGGAAATACTTCGGCTTGTTGTCGCCAATAAACTTCCCAGCAGAAAGATTCATGCTGAATAAACTGCCGGCACCTACCGGGATTTTATAATCAAAATTGGATGCGATCAGATCAAACGGATGATTCTCATCACCCCACCCCTTCCGGTAACGCAATGTCAATGCAGGAGACCGGCTGTAATCTTTCCTTTTTGTGCCACGCTGCACCTGATAACGCCAGAAAGGTTTCAGTAAAACAGATACATCACTGATGACAGCTTTATGATCTTCTAGATTTGCCAATTCACCTTCCACATGTTCAGGATCGTTGGACGTGTAAAGACGTTTTTTATCATCAAAAAATACTAGATCGGTGTGATTCAACAAACGTTCACGTTCAGCCATCTCTCCACTTAAAGATAGTGTCACACCTCCTGCAAGTTTTTGCTCGTATTCAAGGCTGATAAAATCCTGCTCGTACTGCTTTAAATGATTGCGATTGACAAATAAAGAATAAAAGGTATTTGACCATCTCGACAGTGGAAAATCATAACTGAATTGCTTCGTCACTTTTCCACCATTTAATTTTAACTCCCATCCTTTTCCAAATGTCCTGATCTTACCTTCATAATTAAATGACTCCCTGGAGATGTTATACGCCACAGATGGCCCGGCTTCCCAATTCACGCCTTTGTTTGCGCTGTTCCCGATTTCAATTTCATATCCGCCATGAAAACCGTCTACTGTATTATAGTTGAGTGATTGCAATGGTGCTTTCAGCTGAAGGTACAGCTGGTCATTCAACCTGTACTTTCCACCTGTAATTAAATGATGAAGAGAAAATTTATCCCTTCGTTTCACATTCGCAGCAAATCCTTCGTCATTCATCATGATATTGACTGTGTCCTGCGGCTCATCATCATCTTCACCCGGTTCCGGAGGAATAGCAGCGATACTATCCAACCTTGCATAACCTTTTACTTCGTAATCCGTCAAGGGCATTGGTCTCACTTCCTCCCAATAAGTAGAATCTCTGCGATACGCGGTACTATCTATAATCTGTTGACTTGATTGGCTTAGTTGAACTGTATCCACTTCGGGCAGTGATTCGATTTCCTGCTTCTCATATTCGCGCATCATTTTTCGCAATTGCTTTACACTCAATTCCTCACCCGGATCTAAACCCGATAATCCACCATCAAAATTGCCCTCATTTATTTTCTCCTCCGCAGCTTTCACATCTTCTGTTTCCACTTTAGCATCCAACACAATTACCGGAACTTCTAAGTCAGGATTTAATTGAATATCATAATTACTCAGACGAGCGAAATATCGATACTCAAACCCAAAACCAAATATGGAACCGGTGACATCATATATTTCATGATTTGGCAGCCAAACATCCGGCAGGATAGGTGCAAATTGTTGTTGCATCTCAAATTTTATCCCCCACACATACGTAGTCAGATCGAGACTATGAATGCTCCACACATTGTCTACGATATAAATCACACCTTCGAAAACCTGGTCACCTTTCCCTCTCGGTATGACTTTTATTTTATTGATGACATGATCTCCGTCATCGATAAATCCCAGATACTCATATCTGTAATGATTAAAGGCATCAGGTGCTAATGGCGAAATGCCGACTACAACTTTTGGTTCATAAAAGGAGCTGTAGATAAATCCCATCGGGCTCGTATTGTTATCACTACCTGATGTTCGAATTGAAATAACAGTATCCCTGTATTGGTCCGGGCGAGTATAATGAAGTTTGCTGACAGACTCCTGAGTGAAAGCAACCGTTGAATCAATTCCATCTTTGGCAAGCTCCTTTGTGATCTGTTTTCGAAATAAACCCGGCACTTTAACCAATCGTCCACTTCCTTTGACATACACCATCGCATCATACTCATCTACCTGCATCGCATGATACTTGGCTTTGGCAATCGCACGGCGCATAATCGTGTATGCAGGATCCTCACCTTTTCCTGAAACAGTGGCTTCGGCCAGTGCAACAACCTCAGGTCGCATCCTCACATTGAAAGACGAAAAAGATGAACCCGTTTGAATGGTGGTATCAATGACGGAATAACCCAAATATTGAAACCTGATCCGATGCCTTCCGGGAGATAATGGAAGAACATAGTCACCTTCAATATTCGTAGCGATTCCATGATTGGTGCCGACAATGATAATACTCGCAAAAGGCAGAGCATCTCCTTGTGTATCTGTGACCTTCCCTTTTATACCCTGGGCTTGTCCAAGGTCAGGCCAGATAAATGCCATGAGAATAAGAATCAGTCCGGATATTGAACGGCTAGTTGATCGTTTGTCCATGCGCTAAAGATATCAACCTTGACTGCTTTGAACAGTTGATTGTTACATGGTAACATTTTTTTAAATGTTACAAATCGGACAAAATAGACGACAGGAGAATTGATTAGTGAGCTTTCGCTGCTTTATATCGCTTTGCTACTTCTTTCCAGTTCACCACATTCCAGAAAGCGCTGATATAATCAGGGCGACGATTTTGGTAGTTCAGATAATAAGCATGCTCCCATACATCCAGCCCAAGAATTGGAGTTCCTTTGACGGCACTGACGTCCATCATTGGATTATCCTGGTTGGGTGTGCTTGTTACAGCTAATGCGCCTGATTGATCCACAATAAGCCAGGCCCATCCTGATCCGAATTGTGTCGTACCTGCCTTTGACAGAGCTTCTTTGAATTCAGCAAATCCACCGAATCGCTGCTCAATATCAGCTGCGAGATCACCTGCTGGTTCACCACCGGAATTGGGACCCATGATCTCCCAGAAAAGATTGTGATTATAATATCCACCCCCATTATTCCTGATAGCCGGACTATGTTTGGAAACCTGGCTCAGAATGTCTTCAATTGATTTCCCTTCCAGGTTAGTACCCTCAATGGCTGCATTGAGATTAGTGGTATATGCAGCATGATGCTTTCCATGGTGGATTTCCATTGTACGTGCATCGATGTAGGGCTCTAATGCATTGAAGTCGTATGGAAGAGGGGATAAGGTGAAGGCCATGATAGTTGAATTGAAGCTGTGAACGGGGACGTAATTATACGACTTACCATTCATTCAACCCTTCATTTTCCAAAATGTTTTAAGATATTGGGGAACTCTTAAAAATCAATAAACTCCTTCTAACTTAGCCATTCTTAGAAGAGCAAAAACATGGTTTTTTTCTCCGTTTTATTCATCGATTAAAATTAAAAACAAACATGAAAATATATACGCTCCGGATTTCACAATTCTTTGGCTTCACCCTATTCATCATGATGCTGAGCTCATGTGGTGATTTGCAGCAAGACCTTTATCTGAAAGCAGATGGTTCCGGAACTTTGGAAACTACCTTCGATATGGGCGAATTCATGAGCATGGTTGGAGAATTAGATGGAATGAGTCCTGACCAGGACACGCTCACAGATGATCTCGCGCCGGATACTACAAGCTCGATTGTGCCCTGTCAAAAAGATGCCATGACTTTATTTATGGAAATGATATCAAACCCCGAACATCCGGTAGATGTGGATACAATAATGTCATTGATCAGCATCATGCCAGACAGCGTCCGTCAAAAAGAAACCAGGCTGGATATTGCAGAAAAAATTGATGTCCGGTTTAGATCACCTGCAAATAGTGCAAATGTTTCAGTTGGTGTTCTCATGGACTTTGAAAACAAAATACAACTGGAGGAAATGATCGAATACTTCCGGACCATGGATCAGGGCAACGGAATGCTCAGCAATTCTTCCCCGATGAGCATGCAATCCGAAAGCTTTTTATCGTTTGATATGAATCTGAAAGAAGGTTGGATAAAAATTGATACCCTGATTTATGGTGATGTCGTTTCCGAATTTGGAATCTCTCAGGATAGTTCAGCCACAAGTGAAGAATTAGGTATGATGGAAATGATGTTTGGCAATAGTAAAATAAGATCTGTGATCCATGTACCGGGAGAAGTCCTTTCCTGCACAAATAAAAATGCTATCCTGACGAAGGATAACCGGGTGATTGTTGAATTTCCATTTATGGATGCAATCAACAAAGGACGATTGGATGGATTTACGATTGCGTTTGCTCCTCAAAAATAACGTCGCGCCTTTTCTTCCGCATATTTCATCTGCTTTCCCATCAATAAATAATCCATCGAATATTTTCCGGGACCTGTGATGAATAAGACGAAATAGG
>JANMVA010000483.1:0-3436 GCA_031392195.1 Saprospiraceae bacterium
GTTCCTAGGATGAGGCAAAAATTCTAAATGTCTACCATGTTTATCGTGATATATTCCACAATTCAGATAAGCCATTGTTTTCAATAAACTATATCTAGAACTGAAATTTTAGTTAACACCACGAAATTTTACCTTTTTGGCAGATACATTGAGAAAATATAAAATTTGGGAGCCACTCTTATTGAGTTTTGTTACCATACTTGGAATGATTGCAGGGGCCCGTTTAGTCGAAAGTGATCATAATACTGACATCAAAGATCCCACCATCGGCAGTGCCAATTACAGCGGCAGGCAGGTCGAAGAGATCATTCGTTTCCTGGAGACGAAGTACGTAGGTGATGTGGAATCAGATGAGCTAGTGGAAAAAGCCATCAAAGCGATCATGGATGGCCTTGATCCGCATACCCATTATTTTCCTCCTGACCAGATTGATGAGTTGGAAGAAAAAACAATGGGACATTATGTAGGCATCGGTGTAGAGATCATGTTTATCAATGATAGCCTGGTCGTCCTGTATCCTAAGAAAAATAGTCCAGCATCCAGAGCCGGCATTAAACCGGGTGATTATATCGTTTCAATCAACAATCACTCTCTGCCGGATACTTCCAAAACGGAAGAAGAGATCATCGATTTGATCAAAGGGTCGAAAGGAACCAAGATCAAACTGAAAATAAAACCCATGCTCGATAACACGATCAAGGAAGTGGAAATAGCAAGGGATGAAATTAAAGTACCCAGTGTCACTGCCTCATACATGATCGACAGTAGTGTTGCTTATATCCGGATATCCAGATTTACGAATACCACGTACCGTGAATTTATGGATGCGTGGGAAAGAATGCATACAAAGGAAAATGCGCGACATCTGATGCTCGATCTACGGGATAATCCCGGTGGCTATCTCCGGGAAGCTGTAAACATTCTTTCACAGATTTTCGAAGAGGAGGGCAAAATTCTGGTGTACACTGAAGGAAAAAACCATGATCGAACTGAATACAAGAGCACAGGAAAAGTTTTTTTCAAGATCGAAAATGTTGGCGTGCTCATCAATCAGAATTCAGCTTCAGCAAGTGAGATTATTGCAGGCTGCCTGCAGGATCAGGACAGAGGCCTTATCATCGGTTCAAGGTCTTATGGTAAAGGGCTGGTCCAGGAACAATATGATCTTTCTAATGGTGGCACGTTGAGGCTGACAGTCTCCAAATATTATACTCCTTCCGGAAGACTGATCCAAAAAGCATATGATGAAACATCAGTTGTAGATACCACTGCCGTTTTCAAAACACTGAGTGGGCGGCTTGTTTATGCCGGTGGTGGCATTATACCGGATTTCCTTGTGAAGGATGACATTGATTGGCACGATCCGATGGTACGCAAATGGATGGACATCATTTCAGAATATTCTATTCGGTTCAACCTGATCAAATACAATGGTGTCATTGTTTCACCTGATCAGATCAAAGAAGTGAAAGCCGGACTACCGGATAATGAAGCCATCATCAGGGATATAAATGATCTGGCTGTCATTCGCGCACATGCAGACAAAACTGCACTTAATGATTTTCTGTTGGCAAATAAGAGTCTGATCCTGCGAATTGCAAGATCAACGCTGATAGCGTACAGGACTGGAGAAGAAGGATGGTACCGGGCATTTAATGAATCTGATCCGGTCGTGCTGAAAGCCAAAGCGCTGGTGAAAGAAAATATGCTGACAGCCTTATCAGATCGATAAACACTTTTAACGAAGAAAATCCAGTTCTCCATTTTCATCATACCGGGCGATCACAGAGGGTCTTCCTGTAATATCTTTCTCTGTGAAAGCAGGAAATGCATAATCCACCTGGCTAATGATCTGAGAACTGACAGATCCAAACCTTACCGGTGATTCAGCATTCGAGACATTAGCTGAAGTTGATATAATGGGATGTCCGAATGCAGCGATCAATTGATGACAACAACCTGAGTTGACGATTCTCACAGCTATACTGCCATCAGGAGCAGCAAGGTGCTCATAATCTGATTTTGCGGCAGGATATATGATCGTCAGCGGACGTTCATGGAAATGGAGAAGTGTATCAACCCTTGGATGCACAGTAGCGGCAACATCATATAATTGTTCCAAATCTGATACCAGGACGATCAGCGGTTTTTGCTTTTCCCTTCCTTTGATGTCATAGATCCTGCTGATAGCCACCTGATCAGTGGCATCACATCCGATACCCCAGATCGTATCTGCAGGGTATAAGATGACCCCCCCTCGTTGGAGGACATTCACTGCATGTTCGATGACTTTTTGGACGTATTCTTTATTCACAATGATGCCAAATAGGGATAATTTTGCAAGATATACGTAATACGTCATCTGATTAAAGGGGAAGAGACGTATCAAAACATGAGTTTAAACGTTAAAAAGAGACGCGAATTACCATGGATACGTATCTTTTCATTTCGATGGATTTTTTAAAAAGGACATACATCATTCGAATCATCCTCCTGATCACTTTATTGTCAGGGGTGAATGAATCTATTATAGCCAGGCACATAGTAGGCGGAGAGATCTTTTACGAATGCATCGGCCCCGGATCTTTGTCTAACACACGCAATTACAAGCTGACGATGAAGATCTATCGCGATTGCTTCGGAAACGGAGCCGAATTTGACAATCCTGCCCAATTCGGCATTTACTCTTACATCAACGGTGTCTATGCATTTGTTGGCTTTCGAAATGTGAACCATGGCAGCGTCACGAATATTGTCGGAGTTGAAAATCCGTGCCTGATCCTGCCTGATAATGTTTGTGTTGAAGAGGCTTCATACACGTTCACGCTGAATAACATGCCTCTTATTGAGGGGTCATATATCGTGTCATGGCAGCGATGTTGCCGCAACAATACGATCAATAATATTATTGCTCCCAACAACACAGGTGCAACCTTTACCATCGAAATCACAGAGGAAGCACAGCGGGTATGTAATGATGGTCCAAGGTTTAATGAATTTCCTCCCATCGGCATATGTGTCAATGATTCGATCAGTTTTGATCACTCCGCTACAGATGATGAAGGCGATCAGATCATATACGGGTTTTGTGCTCCGCTTCAGGGTGGAGGCCCCCTTGGTGTCAATGATCCGGGTCAGCAAACTCTCTGCGACGGGATCACACCTGATCCTAGTATCTGTCTCCCACCTTATAATGATGTTGCCTTTGCAGCACCAAATTATTCGGCGATCAATCCACTGGGCACAATCTCTCCTATTTCAATCAATCCTGCTACGGGTTATATCAGGGGCATTCCTCGTCAGGTCGGTCAGTTTGTAGTCGGTGTGTGTGTGAAGGAATATCGCAATGGAGTTTTACTGAGTGTCCTGCGTCGTGATTTTCAATTTAATGTGGTCAATTGCCAGGCAGCCGTGACAGCCGGTATCAAGGCTGATG
>JANMVA010000399.1:0-3898 GCA_031392195.1 Saprospiraceae bacterium
AAGGAAGGTTTGATGATGATGGTCACCGATCGATTGAAAGTAGCTTTGATGACGACGCACATGCCCCTGAGTCAAGTGTCGTCCGCGATTACAAAAGAAAAAATCCGTTCGAAAATAGATTTGCTGATCAACACACTGCAGATGGATTTTGGAATTATGAAACCTGTCATCGCTGTGTTAGGATTGAATCCACATGCCGGTGAAAGCGGCCAGATCGGAAGAGAAGAAGAAGACATCATTCGACCTGCGATCATCGAAGCAAAGAAGTCAGGTGATATGATCATGGGCCCTTATTCCGCAGATGGATTTTTTGGCTCAATGAACCATACTAAATTTGATGCTGTGCTGGCCATGTATCACGACCAGGGTCTGATCCCATTCAAGATGCTGCACTTCCATGATGGTGTGAATTTTACGGCGGGGCTTCCTTATGTCAGGACATCACCTGATCATGGGACAGCTTTTGAGATTGCGGGAAAGAATGAGGCGGATCCGACATCATTCCGTGCAGCCTTGTTTATGGGACTGGATATTTTCAAAGCGCGGGATCGTCATCGCAAGGACAGCGCCAATGCAGTACGAAAAATGCCAAAGCCCTCCGAGATGCCGGAAGAAATGTAAATCATAGTGAGATTGTATTTCCCGGAGCGCGTTGAGGCTTTGGCTGCTAATAATGAACAAATTCTGATTTTCTATTCTGTGGACAAGCCCATATCTGATTTTGGGATGAGACTTGCGCGCTCCACAAATTGAATCTCATAATAGTCCAATTCATGCAGGTCGTATAATTCGATCGTCCTGATTAATTTTTCCGCATATGCTTCATCTGTTGCATAGCCACATATTTCCAGACCCCCCGCCCACAATTCGTAATCTGTTTTATCATATACAAAAAGCGGCTGGTAATGCTCGGTGGCTGATAAAAAATTACTATGGTCGATATAGGATTCTGTCACGGAATCATAGCTCCGGAAACAGGATGCAATCAACCTACCCTTAGCGTCTTTGTCGTCATCGGGGTGATAATAGGATTCGCCTTCCCAATAATTCTTGCACTTGATGCCAAAATGATTATTGGATTCACGTGCCAGTGTCGAGATGCCTGCGTTTGATTCCACAATAGCCTGTGCCATCGTGATGCTCGCCGGAATACCTGACCTGACCATCTCATCGATCGCAATGTATTTATACGTTTCTATATAGGTCAGCACTCTTGAATCAACAGGGTTATCGGCCTTGCTGCAAAAAAGCGCAATGATAAAAACGGATAGTTTGATCATACGTTCTTTAAGGTGATGAAACTTGGTTACGATGGGATTAGCCAAATTCTATGCCAGAAAAAGAGATCTCAACCCCCCGGCCCCCTTCAAAGGGGGAAGTGCTTTCCACAATCAAACGGTTGTGACTATTAACTCAATAGATTCAATAGTATCGGGGAGTCATAAGTGCAATAGTTACAATCGATCGAAATCTGTGAATCATACCTCCCCCCTTCGAAGGGGGTCGGGGGGTTGAAATGCCTCACATTCCCTTTCTTTATACCTTAATTCATTTGAGCCAATGGCTGAACCCACGAAAGAAGAAAAAGAAGAGACCATCCGGAAAGGATTCGAAGCCATCATCTCGTTGAATGATTTCCTCGACGGGCCTAAATCAAGGTCCAGTGAATTGAAGTTCACGTGGAAGATTGCTATGCAGTTTATCCGTGGATTTAGGAAGCTGCATTTTGTCGGGCCGTGTGTTACCGTGTTTGGTTCTGCTCGTTTTCAGCCGGGACATGAGTATTACATCCTGGCAGAAGAAATTGGAAAGGCCATCGCATCTACCGGATTTACTGTGATGACCGGAGGAGGGCCAGGCATCATGGAAGCTGCGAATAAAGGAGCGATGGAAGCAGGTGGCTATAGTGTTGGTTGCAATATCCGGCTTCCACGAGAGCAGGATCCCAATGCCTATATGCATGAATGGGTGACACTGGATTATTTTTTCGTGCGAAAAGTTTTGCTGCTCAAATACTCCTATGCATTTATCGTTTTGCCTGGCGGATGGGGCACAATGGATGAGCTGTTTGAAACACTTACCCTTGTCCAGACAGGTATGATCCATCATTTTCCCGTTGTATTGATGGGAAAAACATATTACCAGCCCCTGATGGATTATCTCGATTTTATGTTATCCAAAGGAACAATCTCGGCAGAAGATCTAAAACTCGTGAAACTAACTGATGATTCGCATGAAGCGATCGATCACATATCTAAATACGTCAATGAGTTTTACAAAATAAAACAGCAGCGAAAAGGATTCATGCTATTGGGAGAGCGGAGAAAGAAACGATCGAATGCGCTCAATCGAATAAAAAAGAAGTAATACTTTAAAATTTATAATTATTGTAGAGACGTAAAATTTTACGTCTCTACAATAATTATAAATTTTAAAGCCTTTGAGCTTGTCAGTTCGTCCGGATGATCACCATCTTCTTCGTATGGGTTTCATTTTCCGTTTTTACCTGGACGAGATAACTACCTTCCGGAATACCAGATACATCGATCGCATGTTTGTTGAGTCCTTTCACAGCCGAAAGCTTATTTTTCAACACAACCTGTCCAAGGAAATTATAGAATGTGTATTCTACTATTTCCACGGAAGAAGATGTAAATGACAACTGCATTATATCCTTCGCCGGGTTCGGCCATAAATGGATCTGTTGCAAATGATTTCCTCCATCACTGACACCAGGCGTAAACACAGGATCAATTTGTCCCTGTGGATCCGGCAAGATGACATTTAATCCGCTATCAAATGGATCAATGCATTCCAGGGTAGCTGTACAAACAGTTGAGCAACCAAACTCATCTGTGACGGTCAATGAAATATCCACTGGCACAAATCCGACATAGATCATGATTTCCTCTGTGCCCTGTCCGCTTTGGATAAAGCATTTCTCTCCTTCGACTTCCCACAAATATTCCAATGGTGGAATGCCTCCGGAAGTAAAGCTTGCGATCATCACATCGAATGAATTACAATCCACAGCATCAGGGAGCATAATACCGCAATCAAGGAAGGTATCAGGTATCCATGTGATCTCCTGTGTAGCAGCTGAAGAATTTCCGCAAGCATCGGTGGCGACCCATTCCCGTACAACACTGAATTCTCCATCAGCACTACCCGGTAATATTTCCTGCGTATAATCGATATCTACAGGCTCAGCTGTATCATCCGCACTCACATCAGGTGCCGCAGGTAAATCCTGGCAAATGATCGTTTCGTCTGCAGGAACTCCTGACAACACAGGTGGTACATCATCGATGATATCCACACTGAATGAAATAGTAGACTCATTGCCGCATGCATCAGATACTGACCAGCTATACACTCTTCTCTCAAAATATCCATCGGCTTCACAATTATCTGCCAATGTTACTTCCAGATCAAAGAGCAGATCGATTTCCTCACCACAATCATCAAATGCAGAAACACTTCCACCTTCCAGGTCTTCAAGCCTGCTCATTGTTTCGAGGTCAGAAAGGAGTGCAACATTGTCCAGCTGATTCAGATACTTATTGATGATCGAATGAGATGGTATCTGAATTTCCGGAGCTGTGTTGTCATCCAGTATGAAGGTTTGTTTTACCTGCGAGACATTTCCACACGCATCCGTTGCCGTAAATGTGCGCAACATCACGATACCATCCTGGCAAGGAATATCCAATTCTGTCTGCGTCATGATCACTTCGACAAATGCTTCTGCACAAGGATCCCAGGCTGTCACATCCGGTAAGGAAAGATCATCACAAATAACTTCTTCTACTCCTTCAATAATCGGGCCGCTACCGTCTCCGACATGTATCGTTTGATGCAGGGTAGCCACGTTTCCACATTCATCAATTGCTGTCAG
>JANMVA010000496.1:0-5403 GCA_031392195.1 Saprospiraceae bacterium
AGGATTCCCTCATCAAAATGGGATATAAGAAAGATAAGATCGGAGAGATGGTGAGTGAAATCAGGGATTATGAAAAGATCGAGCAAAATTGTCGCAAGGATAAATGGCCGACGAAGGAATCCATGAAGAAATTCTATGTCACCAAATCCTGTGATGTGCGCCTGATCCGGCATTTGATCTACAAAGCATATCCCGCCTTAGCAGATACATGGAAAGAAAATGCATGGCAGTATTACGATATCATCACAGAGATCAATGATGATATTGCTGATGTGCGTGAGGATGTCAATACGTTTAATGGAAATCGCTTCCTCATCTCATTGTTGCGCAGAGGAGCAGATAAAACACACAAGGAATATCTCAATTACCTCGCCGACATTACAGCAAAAGCAGCAGACTACTTTAGCGAGAAACTGGAAAGAGGAAAAAACAAACAACTGGCTGCATGGACTGGTGCCCGAAGCAGAGAAACAGCCAAACTACTGGATGCACCATCCACAAAAAAAGTGATCGATCATTTATCAGATGCTTTGCTATTGACCCAAATGAAATAAATCAGGTGCAGATTAAATAAAAAAGCCGGAAGTAATCTTCCGGCTTTTTTATTGAGGTATAATTGTTTGTTGATCAGAAAATGTAGCTCACCGTACCCAGGATACGTGATGTTCTTCCGGATAAAGAAAGATTTTGATCTTTGATATATAAATGATCTGCATAATTATTGAAATCCAATTGCCAGCTTAGACCCACACGGAGATCTTTGATTTTGACAGCCAATCCTGTGTGCATGCCAAGTCTGACCCGATCAAGTCTTTGTGAATAACCATTCACCTGGGAAAGGTCGGATTTCTGCGAGATGACAAACTGCGGAAGAAAACCACTCGTCACATCGATCACACCAAGATCAACACCAACGGAAAGTGGAACGTTGATCACATTCATGGATTCAGTCATCTGCTGTGTCGTTTCAGAACGAACAAAATCCGGAAATGTGTAAGCCATATTATACACGTATTCACGTCTATTGTATTGCGCTTCTCCGGTAAAGAAGAATTTCTTCACATTATAACGGGCACCGAAACCAATCAGGTAAGATGCTTTAACCTGTGAAAGATCGAAAGTGAATTCATCACGTGGTGTCGAACGATTGACAATGATATGATGCGGAGCAGGAGTTTGCTGTGGTGATACGCCGGCTGTAAATAGCATTTTTACATTCTGTGCATTTGAATTAATTGTGCACAAGAATAACAGCGATAGAAATAATAAATTTTTCATTGAAGTGTTGTAGGGTAATTGAATAGATAATTCTCGCTGGGGTAACGTTAACTGCGGGATTAGGTTGATTAAAATTCAATATTTGAGTGTTTATTAACACCCAAATCCAACAATCGAAAAATTATATATATGGTAAACCCTTAAAAAATCAGAATGAAAAACCTAATGATGCTATAATTCTATTATTATCTGTGGCGAAATCAAACTCTTCACCAAAAAAAGTAATGTTGTCGCCAACCTTCGAAAAATTCCCTTCATAACGCAAATCAATATGCAATTTCCAAAAATCAAGCCCTAAACCTGCCTGCCAACCCCAAGTGAGGTCTTCTACAACAGCATCAAAACCTTCGTAATCGTTGAACCCGGAGTCATTATCAAAAAATAAATGACCAACAGGACCACCACCCAACCTGACTGCACCTGATTTCAAGCCAAGCATTAATGGAAAATCAATATTCTTATATGAATCTGTAAATACTCTGGATGCAAAAAGGGAGTCAATTCTGTAACTTACCCGGGTGGAATTATATAACACTTCCGGCTGAATAAAAAAACCACCCATTTGGATCTGGACAAATGCACCTCCGTGAATTCCATAATAAGCTTTCTCAACAAAAATGTGATAGTAATCAACGCCTTGTCCATCCCTGACCACAAAATCCTTTGGATTAATATCGGGAGTTGATACACCAAACTTAATCCCGGGATTAATCTGGGCACTTGTTGATGTATGAAATACAATGATACATGTAAGCAGGAAAACCAACTTTATGCCCGACCGGTACAGCATATAAGGATCATTCATGATGCCAAGGTAACGTCTTAATTGCCTCATGATTACATCACCGGCAGTTATAGTTGTAAATTTAACCCGGATTTAATATAAAGGTTGATAAAAACTAAATGTCAGATAAAGCTTTAGACGTTGAATATATCGGGAGTTTTAAAGATGTAAAACAATGTCCGGCACTTGACCTGCCTGAATACTGTTTTATCGGCCGTTCCAACGTAGGCAAGTCTTCGATCATCAATCTGGTCACCGGCCTGAATGAAATGGCCCGCACGTCCCGGAAACCCGGTAAAACACAATCGATCAATTTATTCAGGGTGAATGATGAAGCAACATGGATGATTGCGGACCTTCCGGGATATGGCTTTGCCGCTGTATCCAAGTCAACAAGAGGGGAGTGGTCCACCTTAATTGAAAAGTACATCCTTGGCAGGAAAAACCTCATGTGCACTTTTTTTCTCGTCGACATGAGACATCCCCGACTCGAAAATGACCGGCAATTTATGAACTACCTTGGCAAGAATAATATTCCTTTCTGTATGCTTTTCACTAAATCAGATAAACTCAAGCCTGATGAGTTGAAGGAGGCTCTGGAAGCTTATCAACAAGCGATACTGACGGAATGGGAAACCTTACCACCTTTCATCATGACCAGTAGTGTGAAAAACCTGGGACGCGAAGAAATCCTGGATTCGATCCATCGGATGAATGATATTTTTGCTAATCAATCTCTTTCATGAAGCAAAAAAGCATATATCAGCCCCTGGTTCCCAATATACGTGACTGGCCTATACATAAGCTTTATGAGGACAGGGATGGACTGATCGAAACCGTCGACGATCAAACCCTGGATCACATCATTGAAAAACACGGTGATCGCATCGGTGACCTCATCTCCAGGGTAAGCTACCTGGAACTGATCCGGTTGAAAGAAACTCCATGGAAGGTGGATCCGCCAAACGAAGAACAGTTTTGGAAAAGAGTGAGAAGTGAAGTCACCGCCAATGAAAAAAACAAACCTGAGATCAAGCAACAAAACAATGTTGATTTGCTCAGGCGGATTATTCACCGATACACAACAGAAATAGCGGGCAATTTTAAAGAGAGCACATTTCTATTTGCACGAAAATTCCTCACAATATTTTTCAAACGTTTGCTTAATGCCGCAGCCGGGAAAAAATTTCGAAGACTGTGGAGCACACGATTGGAATTGCATGAACGGATCAAAATCCATGGAGATGTGGATCATGTGCGAAACATGTTCAGTCATGGTACCGTCGTCATCCTTCCGACACATCTATCTAATCTCGACAGCATCATGGTGGGATATGCACTGGATGCTGTTGTCGGCTTGCCTGCGTTTTCATACGGTGCAGGACTCAACTTGTATGAGTCCGAATTATTTGCATTCTATATGACACGGTTAGGTGCATACAAGGTAGACAGACGCAAAAAAAATCCTGTTTATCTCGACAGCCTGAAGATCATGTCCCAGGTCATGCTGGAGCGAGGAACCAATAGTTTATTTTTTCCCGGCGGCACCAGATCGAGATCCGGTGAGATCGAACGGGAATTGAAATATGGATTGCTCAATTCTTTGTTATCAGCGCAACGATCCATATATCAGAATGGTGGTCAGCAGAAAATCATTGTCGTGCCGATGATCATAGGTTATCATTGTACGCTCGAAGCACAGGCGCTGATCAATAGTCACCTGAAGTCTACAGGCGAAGAAAAGTATGTCGGCTCAGGTAAAAAGCTCCTTTCCATGCGTAGTATTTTGTCCTTTGCGTGGAAATTCTTTTCGCAGTCGAGTGAAATTCATTTGTCTTTTGGTGAGCCCATCGATGTATTAGGATATACCCTGGATTCACAAGCAAGAAGTGTGGATGAGCGGGGCCAGCAAGTTGATATCAGGGAATACTTCTCACTGCATGGAAAAATTGAAGCCAACCGTCAACGTGAATCCGTATACACGCGTAAACTCGCTGAAAAAGTAGTGGAGAATTACGAACGGTATTACGTCGTTTTGACCAGCCACCTGGCCGCTTTCACTGCATTTCAGCTGATGCGCAAAATCCATCCATCGATGGATCTGTATGCAATGCTTCGTTTACCGGTCGATATGCTGTCCTTACCCTATCCATTATTTAAGGAAACGTATCATCAGTTTCTGATGATCCTGAAGCAAATGGAAAAACAAGGTCAGATCCGGATCCAGCAAGAGCTTCACACTTTACCTCTGGATGAAGCCATCAGACATGGCATCAAACACCTCGGAACATTTCATGCCGTTCTTCCTTTAAAGTTTGGTAACAAGGATAATGTGATGCCCAAAAATCCACTCCTGGTCTATTACTATCACAATCGTCTCTCGGGATTTGGTGTTGAAGACATGATCACGTGGGACCAGGAGAAAATTCACGAAGCACAGGAAAATCTCCAGGAGCCCGTTTAAGAGACAACTATGAACTTCATCATCCTGGACCTTGAAGCTACATGCTGGCAAGGCAATGACATGAACCGTGTACCCGAGATCATTGAGCTGGCAGCTTTTAGTGTCAATGGCTACAGGGAATGGGTCGCCAGTTTCCAACGTTTTATTAAACCCATTCACCATCCAAGACTATCGGCTTATTGCATGGAACTGACTAACATTACGCAAGACCAGGTTAATAAGGCTAAAAAATTTCACCAGGTATTTCCGGATTTCCAGGAATGGCTTGAAGGACATGATCAGCCCCAACTCATCTGTACATGGGGTGGAAAAGACATGGAGATCATCAGGCACGAATGTCAAGCGCATGATATTGATGCGAACTTCTTACCCCGAAGTATTAATATGAAAACTCAATACAAAGAGTTTCAAAACCTCGATAAAGAGGTAGGATTATTGAAGGCACTTGAGTATTCCGGAATTGATTTCGAAGGGTCTCCGCACAGGGCTGTTGATGATGCGTATAATACAGCCAAGCTTTTCCTTCATTACATGGATCGCTGGCAATATTAGCTGCTCTGCGCAACCTATCTCGTGAACCGTGAACCGTGAACCGTGAGCCGTGAGCCGTGATCCGTGATCCGTGAGCTGAGAACCTTGAGCTGAGAACCGTGAGGCGATAGCTACTAGGATTATTCCAATCTCCTTCAAAGAGTCAATTCAATTCTGTCGAGAATTCATATCCGTTAGTCCATTGATCCTGTCTGTCGACCCTGTATGCAGTACCATTGCAGCATTGTCAAACGTTTATTCATCAAAGCCTGAATGGCTTTCTTCAATCTTGTAGTAGAGTTTTTTTTCATACTAATCTGGTCTTTTGTTAACGGAAGCTAAGAAG
>JANMVA010000641.1:0-2058 GCA_031392195.1 Saprospiraceae bacterium
CTAATACATCGCCCGGCCCGGGGGCTGCTGCCGCCTCCGCTCCACCGGTCCCTCCCTCAAAGCCTTAAGTTTCAGCCGCTTGGCGCAAAACCGGTAAGTCTGGCAACGCTGTTGGCGATTATGCTTTCCGTGTGATGGCACATGCCGTAGAAACCATTTTGCGACGACTGCGGCGCAGCCGAAGGAAATAACATATGAACAAGACGAAGAATGGATTTATCGCGTTGGCCGTTGGCCTTCTCCTTGATCATGTGGTCGAGCTGGACCACGGAAATCGTTGACCCGGCTGCCGCGTCGAGGGCCTCTTCCGAGACCGCCCCACAGAAGTAGTCGTTCATATGCTCGTCGATACCTGTGCCATTATCATGGATAGAGATTGTTATATGCTCATCCGTGTACATCAATTTGATCTCAATCAATCCTCTTCGTGATTTTGGAATGGCCTGGATTGCATTTTTGACAATATTATTCATGACGCGGATGACTTGGCTCTTGTCAGCAAAAACAAACAGGTCATTGATCGGTACCTGAAGCTGGATATCCATATCTTCCCGCTTGCGAAAAAGATCGTGCACTGAAGCAACTACATCATTGATCACAAAAACTTCGTTCATCGCCACAGGCATTTTCGCATAACTTGAAAACTCTGATGCGATATTGGTCAGATTATCGATCTGCTCTATAAGTGTTTTACTTACACGTTTAATCATTGAAGGCAAATCATCGCCTTCATCCCGGCTCGCTGCTTTTTGCAAGTATTGAATACTGAGTTTCATCGGTGTCAACGGATTTTTAATCTCATGCGCCACCTGCTTGGCCATCTCACGCCATGCTGTATCTCTTTCTGACTGAGCCAGTAACAATACACTCTCATCGAGCTTTGTCACCATCGCATTGTAATCCCTGATCAGCTCTCCTACCTCATCATCAATATTCCATTGGATGGTTTCATTTTTCTTGCCTAACCTGATCTTCTTTAATTTTTCACTTAATTGAGCAACAGGGCCTGTGATGGATCTGGCCATGATCACAGCCATCCCTATCGCAATGAGGAAAATGAAAACGTATGCATTGAGCAAGGTCATAAAGAATGCTGAACCGGGATCAGCACCCTCAGCTCCAAATGGAAATAACTCAGTTAATTCGATGTATCCTGACTGTGTGCTGTCTCTGTGAATGGAAACAAATCCCACATCGACAGCCTGATTAAAATCGCCTCCTTCCATTTGAGCACCAGAGAGATAATAATCACGCGAACCTGCATCCAGGATCATTTTAGGAAGGAATGCCATCTTTACATCGATCTGGTTTTCGTTGTTTTGGGTTTCATCGATCAGATTACCTTCCGGATCATATATTTGATTTGAAGCGCTGTTGGAAAATGCAATCCTGGATGCTTTGCGTAAATCTTTTTTCCATGTAGAACCTTCTGTAGATAAAGTTTGCCGGATTGATCCGGCAATCGTTCTGAGCCGTTCATCGTATCGTCTCTGTTCATCCGCCCTGCTATTGGTGCGTATATAATAGACTGTAAGCAATCCAACGATCACAAAAGTCAAAATGATAATACATACTATCGCAATCTGGATTTTATTCCGAAGTGATGGCCGCGGAGAGATCGTAAGCTCCATATTCTTTGGCAAGAATTCAAAGAGAGCATTCATACCTGCCAGCAAAAACAATAGAAAACTGAAGACTGTAAAAATCAGCGAGAACAACGAAATGATATGGCTCAGTCCTTCATTTTTCTTTCCAATCAAAATGACTGAACCGGTAGCATCCATCAATCCAATATCCGTCCGGTCATCCTGGCTTGGCAATTCAAAAAAAGTACCCGGTTCAATTCCTTTATACCTGGGGAGGACTAATGCATAATCATATTGATGAGGAAAGTGTAATTGCCCGTCCGGTTGATAGATGGCAAAGCTGTACTTCTTCGGCAATTTATAAAGCCATTCGATAAGCTCATCCTTATCTGATAATTCCTGCCCACTGGCGATAGGTGCTTCCTGGATGAGTTCGGTTCGGGCAATCTTCTCAAAATCTTTTTGATACTTG
>JANMVA010000653.1:0-15583 GCA_031392195.1 Saprospiraceae bacterium
CCATCTGCATCCGCATCAAAGCCTTCATCTACTTCACCATCACAGTCATTGTCCTGCAGGTCGCATACTTCAGTATTGCCAGGATAGTTGTCAGGATCAGTGTCATCGCAATCATCATCACACGTCCTGAAACCATCTCCGTCTACATCAAACCCTTCATCGATGAGACCATTACAGTTATTATCAAATCCATCGCATGCTTCAGTCTGACCCGGAAAAATAAGCGGATTGTTATCATCACAATCTGTACAATCTGTTACACCATCACCATCAGCATCACTGGCAGAATTAAAGATGAAGCAATTATTGTCAAGGTAAGACACTCCGTCATTCGCACCGAATGGTCCATCGTAGTCGACACCTGCATGATCGAACCGGCCAACCTGCTCATAATTAACACCATCACCGGAATTGAATCCTACTGTAGCGGGAGCACCTCCGAATCCACCGGATCCACCGGATGCGCTTCCCGTAGTCCACTGCATATCCCCATATCGAAACTGCACATTTGTACCAGGACCGGGTAATGCGGCACTACCATTACTGATAATGACTTGAAAAGTATTGATCTTATCACATTGATTATTGTAATATCCAACATCATCCCAGGTTACAATCATGTGATCAGACATTAAGCGATACCAGGCTTGCCCGCCACAGAAACGTGTATCAACATCAGCCCAGAATGGCGCCACCATGGGAATTCCAGTCGGAAATCCGGTAGGTGTAAATGTTCCAAAAGCTCCTGTAAAAGTCAGATTCCCATTGGTATTGATCCAAACTCGGGTATAAGTTGTTCCGCAGAAACTAAATCCGAAACCTAAGTTAATTGGCCCCGTAGAGCCGTCATCGTTTCTTGAAACTGCTGTATAGGTACCATCCACAGGAATGAATGGATCGGCACAACCAGCCCTGGCAGCGGAACTGTTACCAACAGGATTGTCAAACCGGTTAGTTGCAGGAAAATCATCTTTCATTTTAGATCCGATAGTGGTCAGCTTTCGCTGGTCATAGGTTGGATCCAGCAAGGAAGGATCTGTAGAAGCTTGTGCAACCAATTCATGGTTACACAAAATGAGTAAGAAAATTGCACAACATATTGTCCTGAAAATGGACATAGGTGTGCAGGTGAGTAATAGTTGGTTAGGGTACATAAAGTGATTGAAAATATGAGATAAATGAAAGCTAAAAGTTTATACAGCCTGACATTTATCCGGGTGAGATAATAAAAATTCGATTCCAAGATATTGAAAATGTGTTCTCAATATTCATGTTAAAAAATTAAATATGTGTAAAGTTTGTAACCAGAACGGACCTATTTTGGATCCAGAGCCTTCATTAGGGAATTACATCCCGGAGTCAAATCAATCAAATCATTTTTCAAGATTATCAGTTCATTCGTTCATTCTGAAAATTACTGTGGACTAGACCTAAAAATAACTTTCAATTGACACACCTAATTCCTATAGATTATAAAACTATTTGATCTGAGCTCAGTGCCTCCAATTAAAATTTTTGCTCTTTTTGGAAGAATTATTTTCTCTTCTGCACCAAAGTTGATGATCACGGTAATGGTATCACCATCGTATGATCGTGTAAACAAAATTTGATCTTCTTTATATTCTAACTTGTCATAACTACCATACTGCAGCACTTTCTCTTTATTCCTCAACGATATCAATTCTGAGTACACGCCCAGAATTGAGTTTTCTTCCTTCATTAAATCCTGCACATTGACTTCTTTATAATCCGGGCCAACTTTTATCCAGGTTTTCTCAGTTGAAAAACCTCCAACAGCATCTGAACTCCACTGCATTGGGCTACGTGATTTGTCCCTGTTGTGTTTATTTCCTTCAATAAGAGCTTCTGCTGGTGTTTTACCTGCAGTAAGTGCCAGTTGGTATTGTGTCTTCCCTTGAATATCTGCCATTTCTTCTACACGGTCGGCTATGATATTATGCATGCCAATTTCTTCCCCATAGTAAATAAAGGGAACTCCTTTTGCTGTAAGCATCAATGCTGCTAATGCGGTAGCTCTATCTTTATCACCTTCTGCTAACCTGTCCATCAATCTTGGCATATCATGACTGCCGAAAAACAGGGTAGGATAATTAAGCATGTTTTTTTCCATGCTTTGCAGCTCATTAAAAACTCGCCGACCCGAGAACTTAGGAATACTGCCGAAGTTGAAATTAAAAACCACATCAAGCAAATCCGGGGATTGATATTGTTTCAATACACCTATTTTATCACTTCCAATCTCACCTACTATAAAACGATTTTCATACTCATTGACAGTAGATCTGATTGTACTCATGGCTGCTTTAACGCCTGGTTGATCAATATCGTTGAGATGTAGTTGTCGTCCATCCTCCATTGGATTATCAGCTGTAATCCCATCTGTTGTTAAAAAATTAATCACATCCAGTCTGAATCCATCAACACCCAAATCCAACCAATAGCGTAGTACACTTTGGATGTCCTCCACCACTTTTGGATTCGACCAATTAAGGTCAGCCATTCTTACATCGAACTTATGATAATAATACTGATTGGTTACCGTATCCTTTTCCCATGCACCTCCTCCAAAAAAGGATTCCCAATTGTTTGGTTCATCTCTCCATATGTAATAATCCCTGTAAGGATTGTTGACAGATTTTCGTGATTCCTGGAACCATTTACTATCTGTAGAGGTATGATTGAGCACCATATCCATGATTACTTTTATACCTCTTTGATGAGCTTCTGATAGATAATGTTTAAAGTCATCTATGTTCCCGTAGACAGGATCAATATCATAATAGCTTGCCACATCATAGCCATTATCGACCTTTGGAGACTGCAGAAAAGGAGTAAGCCAGATCCCTTTTACCCCCAGCGTTTGCAGGTAATCCAACTTATCGGTCATTCCTTTAAAATCGCCATAGCCATCACCATTGCTGTCGGCATAACTTGGCATATAAATTTCGTAGAAAACCGATTCTTTCCACCAGGTTATTGTTGTATTTTTTTCTTTCAAAATGCCGAAAAAATAAATGATCAGGATGCTTACTAAAACGAGTACTAATAATAAAATTAATTTAAAACTTATGTTCATGTTTTAATCGTGTTATGGTTCAATCGAAAACGGTGAAATTGCCTGATAATAAAATAGGGCTTTTTTTCCTCAAGCCGAAGTACATAGAATAGGTTCCTGATAGTGTAATAAAAAAATGGAAATGGCCGTTGGTTCACCATTTCAGACAGATAAAGTTTCACTAATGAATCCAGCATTAAAAATCTCTGAGACGGTTTTCATTAATGTACAGGATGACGGATAAAAGGGCATAAGCCATGTTTTTCAAGTCACCCGGTAGCATTTTATCCACTACCGAATAACTTGGACCGATGTGCATATCCGGCAATTGCACTCCTGCGATTACTTTATCATGGAGACGTAATTCCACACCCAGAGCATGGTATTTTTTTGCTTTGTTAGTCGTGCTGAGGAAGATCGTATCGCCATTAAATAAGGCTATTCCACTTATCGAGACTGGCCCATCACCCAGGAAGAGGGCATCGAGGAGGCATGGCTCTTTTTGCTCGTTGAGCAGGAGTTCCGCACTGAGGTATGAAGTATCGGGCTTGGTTTTGGAAATAGTGAAATTTTTGACATGGATATCCTTGTAGATTTCAATTGATGAACGAATACCAGAGATCTTTACTTGATGGCTGCCGGGCCCGATCAGTTGATAGGAAAAATGATCGCTGACGGTAAAATTAGCATTAGTATAGATGGGCTCACCGATTACGGTACCGTCAATACAGTGACGCAGTATATATAAGGGGGCCCTCGTTTTTTTGTTTTGAGCCCTGGTCTGGGGATCCTCATAATATTCCGAATGGATTTCCAAATTTTTCAGGGATCGTTCTGCCATTTTCATTTTCGTAAACGATATCATACGATGAGAGGACTCATATTGTACCGGATTCTTGATTATATTCACTTCTGAACGTTCTTCCAGGCTATCAGCAAAGAATACGTGCTGCTGAGCAGTGGTAGTGAAGGGAAGAAAGAAAAGTATCCACCGGAAGAAGTGTTTCATACCATATTGAATATAGTACTTTTTAGTTTGAGTAGCCGCCTGACAGATCTCTGTATCTGACTTTATTCAGCCTTTATATTCAAAGTAAGGCCTAATTCATCAGCCGATGAATACTGATAAATAATGATTGTTGATTTTTGTAACTATTCACCCTAAATATGCAAATGATTCCTTAAATGAACTGGAAAGATGGCGTGAGTAAAAGAAATGAAACAGCAAATATTATATGATAACCTGCAGAGTCCAAAAGGCCAAATAAAGGGTTTTGAGGATGCAATTGTTACCCGGGTGTTACCCACCAAAAGAAAAAGCCTGATAATACTGGATTATCAGACTTCTGTAGTAGCGGGGGCAGGACTTGAACCTACGTCCGCCTAAGGCGGATATGAGCCCGGCTTTTTATTTGGAAGTAAAATCTCACGTATCCATTGTCTTCCTTGTCCACCTTTTAACTCTTTTTCTCGCAGAATTGCCAGTTCTTTTGTTTCAAAAACTTCAGTGTGGATTATACTCCACGGTCTGAATTTTGATGTCCAACTTTTCTTATCAAGTTCATTATGGGATATGAACCGTTGATCAAGATTGGATGTATAGCCTACATAAATCTTGTCGCTCTTCTCAGAATAGAGAATGTATACTATATATTGAGTCTCCACTGGCACAAAAAAAAGAGGTACTGGTTTTTTGCCAGTACCTCAACTGTAGTAGCGGGGGCAGGACTTGAACCTACGACCTTCGGGTTATGAGCCCGACGAGCTACCAACTGCTCCACCCCGCGATATGTCTTATTAAACGACTTTTTAGGAGAATCGTTTACCACCTTCCTTTTAAGTGGGTCGCAAATGTATCTATTTTCCCCTAACTATTCAAATGTTCTACAAATTGGAATTCATGGTAGCCGAATTCTCCTCTGCCAAACCTCCCCAATCGCCTCGCATATGTTCAATCTCATCATTGACCCACTGCTGCGACTGCCGAAGCAAAGTCCAGGAATTATCCCCTGCCATTGGTTGCCCAATCGAGAAGCGAATGATCGTTTTAGGTTTCGCGAGATTTTTCAAATAATGCATCAACATACTATCCGTACGGTCCCAATAATCTCCCACATCCTGATACTCGATTGCAAATGGAACAACAGGAACACCTAATTCTGCTGCTTGCTCATAAGAACCTTTCTGGAAAGTTGCGGTGAGCGGCTGAGATCCGGTTTTTCCTTCCGGATATATCATGATGGATTTCCCCACTTTCAAAGCCTGGTAGATAGCCTCCTTCGTCGCTCCCCGGCTCGACTTGCTTTCCTTGTCGACAAAAATGATCCCGGTGATTTCAGCACCCCGACCGATAATTGGATATTTGCGCACATCACCCCGGCTCACCGGATTGGCTTCAATATTTGCCAGAAAGATAAACGGGTCCAATGATGAGCGATGATTTCCAACAAACAGATAATTTCTATCTGTTGGAACTTTACCCCTCACCTCTACCTGGAAATTGAGAATCCACAAGCATATCCGTGACCACACCTTGCGAACCTTGAGTCCTAATTGATATTTTTTTTGACCCGGAAAAAGGCCCATCACGAATACAATCAGAAAAAATATGGCACTGAGGAATGCGATCAGCAATAGCCTCCCATAACCTCTGATCTTATTGCCCAATGGTGGTTCGTTTTTCATATTGTGATCCGATCAGACTTTTTCAATGATCAGAGCTGAAGCACCCCCACCTCCATTACATAATGTAGCCAATCCATACTTTCCCCCGTTCTGATTCAAAACATGCGTCAGAGTTGTTACAATCCGCGCACCTGAAGCTCCTAAAGGATGGCCTAATGAACAAGCACCACCATTGACATTCACCTTGTCATGATCCACTTTCAGGGTTTGCTCGAATGCAAGTGTAACTACAGCGAATGCTTCATTGACTTCGTAATAATCAATATCACTTGTCTGAAGGCCCGCTCTCTTCAATGCTTTTGGTGCAGCTACTGTGGGAGCAGTTGTAAACCAAAAAGGATCATGCTCTGCATCTGCATAGGAAACAATTCGGGCGAGTGGGGTCAGCGAATATTTCTTTACCGCATCTTCACTGGCAATGATCAGGGCTGATGCGCCATCATTTAATGTTGATGCATTCGCAGCAGTTACTGTTCCATCCGTGCTGAAAGCAGGTCTCAATGTTGGGATCTTATCAAAATCAACCTTAAAACATTCTTCATCCTGGTCTATGATGACAGGATTGCCTTTTCGTTGCGGGATTTCAACAGGTATAATTTCATTTTTAAAACTTCCACTTTTTGAGGCTTTCTGCGAACGCTTGTATGAATCAATTGTGAAATTGTCCTGGGCTTCACGGCTGATATTATATTTCTCAGCCGTTTTATCAGCACTGACCCCCATCGCAGTCTGGCTGTAAACATCAGTCAGACCATCCTTGGAAAGGCCATCAATGAGCTCTCCGTTTCCAAATTTCATCCCCCACCTGGCGCCCGGAACATAAAACGGGGTATTCGACATGCTTTCCATCCCACCTGCCACCATGATCTCGGCTTGTCCAAGTGCTATAGCCTGTGCTGCAAACATGATGGATTTCATTCCGGAGGAGCAGACTTTATTAATCGTAGTGCAGGGCACAGTATTTGGAAGTCCGGCTCCTAGTGCCGCCTGTCGCGCAGGTGCCTGACCCAGATTGGCAGAAACCACATTCCCCATCAAAACTTCCTCTATTTGATCGGGTGTCACATTAGCCGCTGCAATTGCACCTGAAATGGCTTTAGATCCCAGGGCTGTTGCAGAAAGGCCTGATAATGAACCACCGAAACTTCCAATCGGTGTTCTGACAGCTGATACGATATATACTTGCTTCATGATTATTCTAAATAAGGAGCACAAAGCTATGGAATCAGACTTTAATCAGGTTTGAATGGTAAAAGATGGAGTGAGAGTCCAAAATCAGACTTTAAAAAAAAGTCTATGTTTGCAGTCCTTGGGGCTATAGCTCAGCTGGCTAGAGCGCTTGCATGGCATGCAAGAGGTCAGGGGTTCGACTCCCCTTAGCTCCACAAAAAAACTGTATCAGGTATTAGTTAAGATTATGCTAAAAGTGGCACGCTTTTAGCATCGTATTGAAAAAGGACTAAATTTGTTGTAGTTCCTTAAGAATAAATGCAAGAGCGACTTAACATAAAAAACAATGCGCAAGCTAAATCATGCACACCTATGTGCATCGATATGCGTTGTTGTTGTCCCTGCATGCCCTGTTGTTGTTGTCAGTAATCTGAACAACACAACCACTCCCCATTTCCCATTTCTTTTTCCAACTGATTTCTTTTTCGTTTAGTGCTTTTTGGCTTAAATCTTCATAAAGTTTTTACCGGCTTTACTTACAACTAAGCAATATGCAAATTCCTCAATCTAAAGGCAAGGTGATAATCGCGGGTGCTGGACCGGGAGCTCCGGACCTCATCACCATAAAACTGAGAAATGCTCTACCTACTGCAGATGTGATTATTGTTGACAGGCTGGTGAACCCGTTGATAATCGATCGATATGCTACCAATCAGGCAATCATTATTGAAGCAGGAAAGCATGGATATAACAATGCATCCATTTCCCAGGTTGAAATTTCAGATTTAATTGTACACCATGCGAAGGCAGGCAAAACTGTGCTCCGATTGAAAGGTGGTGACGTTGCTTTCTTTAGCAATGTGCTGGACGAATTGATAATCCTCAGGAAAAATAATATCCAATTCGAAATTATCCCTGGTATTACTGCTGCATCCGGGGCTTCTGCATATGCCGGGATCCCTTTGACAGCGCGAGGTTATGCTCAGGGTGTTCAATTCATCACATTAAATCCAACCAGTGATTTTAATGATGAAAAATGGATAAGCCTGGCTAATTCGGAAGACACACTGGTATTTTATATGACTGCAAGAAATATTGATTTCCTGGCAGAAAAATTTCTACAATTTTCCCCAAATCCAAAGACCTCAATGGCCATTATCGAACAGGCCACTACAGAGCATCAACAAATCCATATAACCACTATCAGGGATTTCAAAAAACACTTCGGGTCAATTGAATTTAGCTCACCATCATTAATCATCGTAGGAAGCGTGGTCAATCTTCATAAAGAGTTTAATTGGTTTGACGCTAACGCAGAAGGAAGTGTTTTTAAAGAATTAATCGCAGAAGAAAATACTCATTGATATGCTGGCAGAAGGAAAATTAAAACAGCTGACTCAGCTTGTAGAGAATTTTTCGAAAGAAGAACTCATCTGGGTGAATGGTTATCTGGTCGGGTTATCCGCTAACGGTGGTGTACAACCAAAGATCAGCACCAATGGAACCGCAAAGGTTTCAAAAATTAGTATTGTTTTCGGAACAGAAACAGGAAATTCCAAACGGCTGGCAACTTTGTTGGCAACAGCTGCTAAGAAGCAAGGCATTCAGGTAAAACTTATTGCATCTGATCAATACAGGACTTCTGATCTTGAAAAAGAAGAATTTCTCTTTGTAGTCATTAGCACCCATGGTGATGGAGAGCCACCCGCATCGGCCAGGGCTTTTTATGATTACATCCATCAGTCGCGTTCTAACCTTGTTCATTTAAAGTATGGAATACTTGCTTTGGGCGATTCATCTTATCCCCAGTATTGCAAAACCGGAATTGAGGTAGATCAGCAGCTCGAATTCCTGGGAGGAAAACGCATACTATCCTTGCAAAAATGCGATGTGGATTATGAAGAGGATGCACAACAATGGATTGAACAAGTGCTGAACATAGTCGGACAAAATTCCGATGATATACTCCCGGGATCTTCTCCATCGCTGAAGACGAAAACAAAAACAGGAAAAAAATTTTACAACGGAATTATTCGGAAGAATATAAATCTCAATGACCGGGGATCAAAAAAACAAACTTTTCACATTGAGATCGATTCTGATGAGATGATAAATTACGAGGTTGGCGACGCCATGGGTATCATTCCATCCAATAAAAAAATAATGGTTGACCTCATACTCTATTATGCAGGCGTCGATAAGGACCTTATTGTTGAAACTGATAAAAAGACAGGAACGGTCGAAGAATTACTGATAAACCATCTCAATATCTGCTATTTGCTTCCTTCGGCTATTGCGAAATATGCAACAATCACACAGCAAGAGATACCAGATACAAGGATTGATCTCGTCGATCTGTTAGAGCTTTATCCTTTGGGGGATGCGTCACAAATTAAAGACGTGATTAAAATCCTTTCTCCTATTGCACCGCGTTTATATTCTATTTCTTCATCGCCTGTTGCCCATGGTGAAAATGAGATTCACTTAACGGTGAGCAGGCATTCCTTCAAGGTGAATGAAGAGCAGCGATTTGGATTATGCAGTGATTTTCTGGGTGAACTACCGATTGGCACTGCTTTGAATTTCTACATCCATAAAAACAGATTTTTCAAATTACCGGATGTCAAAAGAGATGTTATCATGATCGGCCCGGGCACAGGTATTGCTCCATTCCGTGCTTTCCTTGCTGAACGCGATGCGATTGGTGCAGAGGGAAGGAACTGGTTATTTTTTGGAGATCAGCATTTCACAACAGATTTTCTTTACCAGGCTGAATTGCAAAATCTGAATCACACCGGAGTGTTGTCGAAAATCAGTCTCGCTTTTTCCAGGGATCAGCCTGAGAAAAAGTATGTGCAACACAAGATTGTGGAAGAAGGACATGATTTGTTTGATTGGATCCAAAATGGGGCATCTGTCTACCTATGCGGCACGAAAGATCCAAACAGCGTCGACATAGAAAAGGCATTGTTGCAGGTGATCCGCGATCATGGTCAATTGTCAGCAGCGGCATCAAAAAATTACCTTGCTCAGTTAGAACAGGAGAACAGGTTTGTAAAAGATGTCTATTGATTAACCGAACAGTAAAGGACTATTCATATGTCAAAAGAACAAAAACTTTCTCCCGTCGAACGAATCAAAACTGAGAGCAATGGGCTACGTGGAACATTGAAGGAAAGTCTTCAGGATGAGATTACCGGGGCTTTGCGTGAAGATGATCAGTCATTGATCAAATTACATGGAATGTACCAGCAGGATGATCGCGATCGGAGGGAAGATCGAAATGATAAAAAACTGGAATGGCTATATTCTTATATGGTCCGTTTGCGGTTGCCTGGAGGTTTTATGAAACCTGAACAATATGAAGGATTGCATCATATCGCAGGAGAGCATTCTACCGGAATAATTAAAATCACGACAAGACAAACAATACAGTTGCATGGGATCATAAAATCTCATCTGAAGCCTACTTTAAAATCATTTGATAGCCTTCACCTGGATTCGATTGCTGCCTGCGGTGATGTCAACCGGAATGTGATATGTAGTGCTTATCCAGATCAATCGGCATTGCATCATCAGATATCTCAATATGCTGATAAGATCAGCCTGATGACATTGCCGAAAACAAGAGCTTACTATGAAATATGGCTCGACGAGGAACCCTTGATTGATAAACGCGAAGATGATCCTCTTTACCAGGACCGCTATCTCCCCCGGAAATTCAAAATCGCTATTGCAATTCCACCAAACAACGATGTAGATGTTTTTACAAATGACATCGGATTGATAGCCATTGTGGAAGATCAACAACTAAAAGGCTTTAATATTTCTGTTGGCGGGGGCCTCGGAACCACACATGGAAATGATCAGACTTATCCAAGACTTGGGACTGTCATCGGATTTATCGATTCAGAAGACAAAGTTTTAAAAGCCGTGTATGAGACGATCACGATTCAACGAGACTATGGAGATCGTGCTGACAGAAAGCTTGCCCGATTAAAATATACGATTGACCGGCTCGGAGTTGAAATGTTTAAGAAAGAACTGGAACAGCGATGTGGATTTGCATTAGAAGAGGCTCAGCCATTTGAATTTACTGAACGAAAAGATTACTATGGATGGCATCAAAACCATGATGGCAACTGGCATTACACTTTATTTGTAGAAAATGGCAGAATATTCGATAGTGAACAAGCTGCTTTAAAAACTGCACTCTTCGAGATTGCCCTATCACGTAATGCAAATTTTCGATTTACCGGAAATCAAAATGTAATCCTCAGTGATATAGCAGAAGCAAATAAAAAAGGGGTGGAGAAAATATTACGTCAGTATGGACTTGAGGAGCACACAACGAATGCTGGTGCAGTGAGAAAAAATGCTATGGCTTGTGTTGCTTTAAATACATGCCCCCTGGCATTAGCTGAAGCTCAACGGTATTTACCTTCTTTGATTTCTAAGATTGAGCCCATTTTAATTAAGTACAATTTACAGGAAGAAGAGATATCACTTCGAATGACAGGATGTCCGAATGGCTGTGCGCGACCTTATGCAGCAGAAATCGGATTGGTGGGCACTGCTTTGGGTAAATACAATCTTCATATAGGTGGTGACAGGCTTGGAGAACGACTGAATACCAAATTTATGGATAACCTGGACGAAGAACAGATATTACAGACACTCGACGGACTTTTCGAAATATACTCAGGCGAAAAAAACACCAATGAAACATTTGGTGATTTCTCTCACCGCAAGTGGATTGCGAATAATTAATGCACATGAATACATATACCGAACTCTTCAAAGAGAAATTAAATGAATTGCATACAAGCAATAATTATCGCTACTTCCTGAATGTCCGGAAAAGCGCCAGGATTTTTCCGGCTTTTTACTATGAAAGGGAAGGTGATATAAAAAGAGCTGTCAATTTTTGCAGCAATGATTACCTCGGAATGAGTGTACATGAAGAAGTTATTTCAACCTTATCGGAGGGTGTCCATCATAGCGGGACAGGAAGCGGAGGCACACGTAATATTTCAGGAACGACCAATCATCATCAGTCTCTGGAGCAGACGATCGCGAAGTGGCATCGCAAGTCGTCTGGTCTGATATTCGGGAGTGCTTATATGGCCAACCTGACATCCTTGCAAACAATCGGCCGTCATATTCCTGACCTGATTTTTATTTCGGATGAACGCAATCATGCCTCTTTGATAGAAGGAATGCGATCGGGAGGAAATCAGAAAATTATTTTCCGCCACAATGATACCGCGCATCTCGACACAATTCTCCAATCCATTCCTGGGGATCAACCAAAACTGATCGTCTTCGAATCGGTGTACAGCATGAATGGAGCTATTGCACCGGTCAAAGAAATAATTCAACTGGCCAAAAAAAATAATGCAATGACTTACCTGGATGAGGTCCATGCAATTGGTTTGTATGGCAATTCAGGTGCAGGGATATTGGAAAGAGAAGGTCTGGCTCCAGAAATTGACATTATCAATGGAACGCTCGCAAAGTCCATTGGGGTTATCGGTGGCTATATCGCAGCTTCAGAGATCATAATAGATTTCATTCGTAGTTATGGAAGCGGTTTTATTTTTACGACTTCTTTGCCCCCGGCTATTTGTGATGCTGCAGAAAAGAGTATACGCCTTGTACAACTACACAGGTCTTATACCGAACGTGTTCATCAATTAGTGGCATATATGCGAGAGTCCCTCGACCGGGAACAAATCAAATACACCAAAAATGATTCCCATATCACTCCACTGATCATTGCAGATGCAGGAAAGTGCAAAATAGTAGCCGATACATTACTGGACAAATATGGTGTCTACACCCAACCGGTTAATTATCCGACTGTACCTGTGGGAGAAGAATGCCTGAGGATTATTATTACAGCACGTCATACGCATGCACAAGTCGATCATTTGGTCAGCAGCTTAAAAAATGTTTTACATGGATACAGTGAGGATTATTTGCAGAGACAGTATGCTAAGCTTATTGCAGGCTAACCTGGTCAGGGAAAAAATTGAAGAAAAACTACCGGGTACGATTGTTGAAATTATTCCACGACTCAGTCGTGGTGACCGCGAGAATTGTGTCTCATTGGCTACACTGGATGGAACTGATTTTTTTACAGAAGAAATATTTGAAGCCTTATATAAAGGTGAAGCTGATATTGCTGTGCACTCTCTGAAGGACATGAGCGCAGAGCACTTCTTCAGTCACGACGCTTTTGCGATTGTGGACAGGGATGATCCCAGGGACGTGGCGATCTTTAATCAGGACACAGAAAATAAAATATCAAAAGGAAAGACACTCATCATTGGCACTTGTTCGCCGCGAAGAGAAGAAATGGCAACGATCTTTCTAAAGAAAGCACTTCCCCAAATTGGTCCTGTGCAGATTGAGACCAGGCCTATTCGCGGCAATGTTGAATCCCGCCTGCAACAATTACATCTGCATAAATTTGATGGCACCATCCTGGCTGCAGCCGGCTTGAATCGATTGCTGCGAAGCACAGAAGTTTCTTTAATCAGGGAACTGCTAAAGGGGAAACGATTCATGTTTTTACCACTAGTGGAATGCGTCCCGGCTCCTTGCCAGGGTGCTATTGTAGCAGAAGCTCATCCACACAACCATAAGATGATTGCTATATTAAAGAAAATCGATCGTGCGGAATTACATGAAGAAGCAATTAATGAAAAAAATGAAGGAGCCAAGTATGGTCGTGGAAGCATGCAGCCATTTGGTGTGACAACCATTCACACAGCACAAGGAAATAAAGTTCTGTACGCTGCAGGGAAGAATGAGAATGGTCATTCTTTCTCTAAATGGTCCGGTTTGCCTGAGTTAGAATCTGATGGAAAAAAGATTTTCAGTTCAACAGATCATATGGGAGGCTTTTTTGATTACACTTTTGTAAAGCATAGCAATCCATTCAATCAACCGGTAATCTTTGTTTCCAATTATAAAGCGGTACAGCAGAATGAAGTTCTTGAAGCTATTCATCATAAACGTGTGTGGGCTTCAGGCACAAAAACATGGATTGAATTAGCTAAAAAAGGAATCTGGGTGGAAGGATGCGCGGATTCTATGGGTCTTGAATGCCTCAAAGTTGCTATGGCCCAGCCGATCATAAACATTTCTTCTGCAGATATCCATATCCTGACACATTCAGCCGCAGCGAAACATTGGTCAGAAAAGGGCTGGAATGCAACATCGACTTATACAACCAGAAAAAAGGACAACCCCATCCTCAAAAACGAGATCAGGAACGCAGACTTTATTTTCTGGACAAGCATTCATCAATACCTGCAGTACAAAGATGAGATCAATGAAAATGTAGCACACCTGGCTCCCTCCGGGGAAACCGCAGCGCTATTAAAACTTCATGGGATCGAACCTATTTTATTTCCAACCATTAAAGCATTTGAACAATGGAGAAAATCCTCTATCCGGCCACTCAGCGTCGCCTGAGAACAGATCACCACATCCGTGAACTTACCTCGAGTGTTAGGCTTTCACATAAAAGCTTTATCCAGCCTTTATTCGTCGACCAACAGCTGACAGCGCCACGGGAAGTGTCCGGACTTAAAGGTGTACAGGTGGATACAATACAATCAGTGCTACACACAATTGAAAATGATCTCGACAAGGGCATCAGTAAATTTTTATTATTCCCTATTCCCGCATTTAAAAGTGAAAAGGATTTTGATTTCAGCTTTGCGACAGAATTAGTCAAGTGTATTAAAAATCAATTTAAGGATGACATCTGGCTGGTGACAGATATATGCTTATGCAGCTATACTTCACATGGTCATTGTGGCATTTTGAATAAAGACCAATCCGCCGTGCTCAATAATCCATCGGTTGAGGCATTAACAAAATATGCAGCTATGCTGGCTCATGCAGGTGCTGATTGTCTTGCACCAAGTGATATGATGGATGGCCGTATCGGTGCCATTCGAACAGTTTTGGATTCTTTCAAGTGTGATCATGTCATTATTATGAGCTATGCGGCCAAATTCAGCTCACAATGGTATGGTCCTTTTCGGGATGCATGTCATTCTTCTCCCGGAGCTGGGAAGTTGAAGAATCGTAAAACATATCAGATTTCCCCACTACACCCAAATGATGCACTTCTATGCGCACTCAGGGATGAAAAAGAAGGTGCCGATATCTTGATGGTAAAACCAGCCGGCTTATATACTGACATCATAGCTAAACTAAAACTGCAATCCTTAAAACCAGTTGCAGCCTACCATGTCAGTGGTGAATATGCAGCTATCGAAGCACTGGCGAATCAGAATTTATTAAACCGAAAGGAAGCACATATAGAAACATGGGCAGCATTAACGAGAAGTGGTGCAGATATTATCATCTCGTACGCATCCAGAAATGCTAAAAATTGGATCAACGAACTGGAATACTGACGCAGGCAATTATGAAAAATACACATGGAAAAACTTAAAGAGCGGAATCATCTGTTTCCGGTATTCCTGAAGCTCGAAAATCTGCGATTATTGATCGTTGGAGGTGGAAATGTATGTTATGAAAAATTGACTGCTGTATCACACAACTCACCTGGGACAAACATTGTATTGGTAGCAAAAAAAATCAGTCCTGAGGTACGAAGCCTGGCAG
>JANMVA010000412.1:0-1908 GCA_031392195.1 Saprospiraceae bacterium
ATAGAATCCGTAATGTCCCCATAGTTGCGATCCGTATTGTTGATAGAAATGACGAAGTACACTGATACTCTCATCAGGTGTATAAGGCATCGAAGGAATAGCAGCTGCAGGAGTAAGGGTTCCGTTATCAGTATTGTTGCCCGGTGCATGAGCGGAATATCCAAATGGGTCATCACTTGCAGTCAGGCCCCAACTATTGGAAGCATAACCTTCGAAGCCAAGCGGATTTGAAACACACCAGGCCATGTTGACCAGTGTATGATTGCGGTTATGTTCAAAATAATTAGCATACTGATCCTTGATATTGCGCGGATCGAAACCCATATAAGAATAGTGCGCAAAAAAAAGCGGACCACCTAAAGGAGGACCGACAAATAATTTATGACCATACCAGCTAAAGCCATTTGCATATCCTGCGCCAGCCCATCCGCTCGTCCAATATGTTGGCGGCACAGCATGAGTGGGCGACGCGATGGCCAATAAATAAATAATCAATGCTTCATTATATCCCCGGATGGGAAAATTCATCTGCCATGCAAACTGAGGCGTCCAATGCCAGTAAAGCACACCTGAATTATTTCTGCTGTAATGATCCCATTCCACATCTTCCCATACGTCAGTGATGATATCCCTGAGTACATTCTCTTTTTCATTGTCCTGATTGAAATATTCCCTGGCCGTCAAAAGCCCTTGCATCAGAAATGCAGTTTCGACCAGGTCACCTCCATTATCAAATGTGCTAAAGGGATATGCTTCACCTGTTTCACCATTCATCCAATGCGGGAATACGCCATGAAAGCGATCTGCAAATTGAAGAAAGCTCACAATCTGTAGCAATCTGTCTACGGCCTGATCTCGTGTAATATAATTGCGATGCACACCAACGATCAAGCTCATGATACCAAATCCGGAACCACCTGTTGTCACAATGTCATCACTGCCCAGTCGCTCACGTGCTAAACCACTGACAGGATGTGCGTATTCCCAGAAATAGCGAAAGGTATATTCCTGCACCATGTCGAGATATTGTTCATCGGACATTGCAAAGACATATGCATTGAGTGTATCTGATGTAGCCAGTATAGTTCCCGGTACAGATAATGCTCTGATAAAGTAAGAGTATGGATCACTTTGCGGTTCATCTCTTCCGGTCCAATCCTGCATGCGCAGTTGACGTGTGGTGTTGATGACCGAATAGTCTGTTTCTCCTGCTGCTTTTCTCCAGATTTCATATCGATCTGCCGGTGCATGATTCGACCAGTTGAGTTCGATATGCATATCATATCCCGTAGCAGAAAAATCCAGTGACTGGCCATGTGAGAGCCAACCTGTGAAGATGAATATGGAAAAAAGAAAAGTTGCTTTAAAGGAAAGCATCCTATGGTTTGCGGATCTGATTCTTAATCGCCTGGATTAAGTTGGACGAATCGACCGGCCTGTAGATATGTTTTTTGATGTTGTCCCGGATCACCTGCTCGTGCTGGTAGGCTTGTTGATAACTGGGATCTGAATTTACTTTTTGAAGGAATTCATCCTTGGATTGCGCGTCGAGTGCCTGATCAAAATACATCCCGACTTGCTTGTTCACTAACTTATCGTTAAGGTCTTTCATTGATAAACGGTTTTATACATGATTGATCAGTTCCTGGGATGATGGTTAAAGTTATCTATTTAAATCAATCGGTTATTCTTCTTCTCCTTTATTTGGATCGCTTTTACGGGCGATTCTTTTTTGTCCCCGAAAATCTGTGAACCCCAGACTCTGGGCGTAATTAGTCAGTTTTTCTTTTAACAAATTTCGTGCCCTGAAGAGTCTCGATCGCACGGTGCCGATCGGGACATCAATAATGCTGGCAATCTCTTCATACGTGAATCCTTCAATATCGCAAAGCAGGATCACGGTGCGGA